>JAYUHQ010000176.1:0-12224 GCA_043766895.1 Aestuariivirga sp. | reverse complement strand
CATATTTAAAACAGCCCACACGTTCTAAACGCGCTTCCTTCATCCAATCCAGCAGAAATTCGAAATCAGCGTCGGTCTCACCGGGAAAGCCCACGATAAAAGTTGAACGCACGGCAATGTCTGGGCAGATGGAACGCCACTTCACCAAACGATCCAAAACTTTTTCTTGGTTTGCTGGGCGGCGCATGGCTTTCAACACTGTGGGTGAAGCATGTTGGAACGGAATGTCGAGGTAAGGCAGAATTTTACCTTCAGCCATTAGCGGAATAACATCATCCACATGGGGGTAGGGGTAAACATAATGCATGCGAACCCACGCGCCCAAATCACCCAGCTCTTTGGCCATGTCATAAAACTTGGCGCGAACATCACGGCCCCTGAATTTCGATTCGGCATATTTAATATCAACACCATAAGCCGACGTATCTTGGCTGATGACGAGAAGTTCCTTAACCCCCGCTTTCACCAAGCGTTCAGCCTCATACAAAACCGCAGCCATGGGCCTTGATACCAGATCACCTCGGATTGACGGAATGATGCAGAACGAACACCGGTTGTTGCAGCCTTCTGAGATTTTCAAATAGGAATAGTGTCGCGGCGTTAGATGCAAGCCTTGTGGTGGCACCAGATCATATTTCGGATCATGCTGCGGTGGCAAAGCTGCATGAACAGCGCCCACAACTTGCTCATATTGATGAGGGCCAGTAACAGCCAGAACATTGGGATGAGATTTGCGAATGGTATCAGCTTCGATGCCATAACAGCCTGTCACGATAACCTTGCCGTTATTTTCCATGGCTTCGCCAATGGCGGCCAAACTTTCGGCCTTGGCTGAATCAAGAAAGCCGCAAGTGTTCACAATCACCACATCAGCGTCTTCATAACCCGGCGCAATTTTATAACCTTCGGCGCGCAGCTGTGTGAGGATGCGTTCAGAATCAACGAGGTTCTTCGGGCAGCCAAGCTGCACCAAACCAACTTTAGGGACATGTGCGTTCATACTGCGGGGCTTTAGCCCCATTAAACAGTTTTCGCAAATGCCGGATTCAAGTCACATTTGCGCCTTGCCTTCTCCACGATGTTAGACGAAGTATCCGCAATGGGTATTTAAAGACGGTGGAAACATGAAGAAAACAATTTCTCTTTTGGCCTTGGCCGCAACAATGCTGTGGGCAGGAATAGCACAAGCCGAAACGCTGACATTAACAGGCAAGTTTCATTGGCTTTTGCTCGCTTCCAGCAAGGACAAAGACCAAGCCATCGGCATTGCCAGAAGTGTTTCTGCCATGGCAGATACGGTTAAGGTTATCACCTATAAAAGCGGATATTATGGTGTAATTGCAGGGCCTTATGCCTATCAATCAATCAAAGACTTGAAGAAGGCGGATAAAGATGGCCGCATTGGCGATTTGCCCAAAGATGCGGTACTGACACAAGGTGCCAACTATATCGATACAGTCTGGCAAGCAACATCCACCAACATTGGCGTTGTTCCTTATACACTTGAAAAAACTGCTCAGTTTTCGTCGGGTGATTTCAATGTGAAAATCAACGCTCAAAAGCTTGAGCCTGATCGCGCTTATACTGTGGTGGAAGGAAAAGATGCGCAAGGCACATTTCATTTCGACATTGGCAAAGATTTGCCAAAAGATGATTTAGCCTCGGCAGAAGAATTTCTGGGCATGAACTATAATCAGGCAGGCATTGCCAAACTTGTCGCAGGCGCACCATCGCCACAAATAGTGGTGACAAATTATTCTGGCGGCGCTCATTGTTGCACCACCACAACGTTCATAAGCCGCGACAAAGCCACCGCCCCTTGGTCGTTGACCACGTCAGAGGCCCTTGATGGTGAAGGTTATTGGTTTGAAGATGTCAACGGTGATGGTGCGATGGAACTGATGAGTTCAGACAATCGCTTTTTCTATGCATTCGGGTCTTATGCAGGTTCTTTTGCCCCGCTTCAAATCCATCAATTGATCGCTGGCAAAATTATCGATGTTTCATCCAACCAAGCCATGCACAGCCGCTTGGTGCAAGATCTGGCCGGCATCGAATTTAGTGCAAAAACTTCCCCAGAAATGTGGAAGCAGAATGGCTTTTTAGCCGGTTGGGTGGCCAGCAAAATTCGTTTGGGCCAAGGCGATGAAGCTTGGGCGCTTTTTATGAAGAATTATGAAAAAGAAAACGGCTTTGGCCCGCAGGAATGCACCAGCGGCCAAAAGGTGGCGGATTGCCCCAATGACAATTTGAAAGCTATTCCAATCCCAAAGGCACTGGCTGGCTTCTTGAAAGAAAATGGCTATTTGCCACTTCCTGCCGCCGCAATGAAAGAGCTTAACTAAGCCGGGTTTCGGCGGTCAGCCCAGCGCTTCAGCGCAATGACCGCCCAAACCCCTTCAACCAATCCAAACGGCCAAGCCCCTTGCAAAAAGCCATAGGTTGAACCCAAGGCGCAGGCAAAGGCGAATGCCAAAACATACCAATGCGAGCGTTGTTCAAGCGTGTATGTAACCAACATGAATGAAACGGCAACCAGCCCAAAAAGTGTAAGCCTGTCCATCAATTCCGCACCAGTGGGCCAAATAACTGTTCAAAATGTTTGGCCAATGCTGCATCCACTTCTTGCATGGAATCTTTGATGCCAAGATCAGCCAAACTGGTAACGCCATGTTCGGTCACTCCACACGGCACAATACCAGTAAAATGTTCAAGCGTGGGGTTCACATTCAAACTGATGCCATGAAACGCTATACCTTTGCGCACTCTTATGCCCAATGCAGCAATTTTATCTTCACGTTCACCGCGCTTGACCCAAATGCCCACACGATCTTCGCGCCTCTCACCTGCAACGCCAAATTCGGCCAATGTGCCGATCAGCCAATTTTCTAATGCTGCCACATAGGCCCGCACATCGCCGCCGCGCTTGGCAAGGTTTAACATAACATAGGCCACCCGTTGGCCCGGCCCATGATACGTATATTGCCCGCCGCGCCCCGTTTCAAAAACTGGAAAGCGATTGGGTTCAACAAGGTCTTCGCGCTTGGCACTGGTGCCAGCGGTATAGATTGGGGGGTGTTCAAGCAGCCACACGCGCTCTGGTTCGCGGCCATCGGCAATTGCAGCTACATGACCATCCATGATGGTCATGGCCTCCACATAATTAACAGTCTGCAAAGCAGTGTGCCACTGCACCCCATCATCAGTTTTAACCAAAGAACGAATATCGCCACGTGCAACCATAACGGCCTTTTCCCAAGTTCGACAGATTGATGCAAGCGGTGTTAATGTCGGTCGATTCTTATGTGCTGGCGGGAGCGGAAACATGGTTCTGATTGTTCTGTTGGCTTTGGTGTTGGGCGTTGTTGCCAATATGAAAGTAGCAACGCTAAACCGCAAATTAGACGATTTGAAAGCCCAACTTTCCCGTTCATCTGCTGGTTTGGCAGAAGCTGTTGAACCCACACCCTTTGCTCAGGGCAAGCCTGTTTCAAAAAAGAAAGCCTCCAAAACTGTTGCAGCATTGGAAAATGCGCCTTCGGTTTTGAAAGAGCCTGCCAAAGAAATCCCCGCGCCAAAAGTTGAAACATCCGTTGCAAATCCATCCTCTCAAAAGCCGGCACGCAATGTTGAACAAGCTTTGGCTTCGCGTTGGTTTGTGTGGATTGGTGGCATTGCAATTGCAATTGGCGGTTTGCTGTTTGTTAAATATGCTTTTGACAACAAGCTCGTTTCACCCACCCTACAGATCATCTTGGCGCTGTTGGCGGCCGTTGCTTTGGTTTTCTTAGGCGACCGCTTACATCGCAACACCAAGCCAAGTGACGAGGTAAATTACGTTCCAACCGCACTGTCTGCGGCAGGCATCGCAATTGCGTTTGCGGCGATTTTTGCAGCTTATGCGCTTTATGGGTTGGTTTCTCCGGCAGCTGCATTCGTGGGGTTGATTTTGGCGGGTCTTGCTGCACTGGCGCTCTCGCTGCGCCAAGGGCCTATGATTGCCGCACTTGGATTGGCTGGATCATATGTCACGCCAACCTTGGTGCAAACATCAAACCCCAATGCTTGGACGTTTTTTCCATTTTTATTGATTATCATGGCAGCCAGTTTTGCTGTTTTGCGCAAAAGATCTTGGTGGTGGTTGGGCTATGCTTGCATTGCAGGCTCTGCTGCGTGGGCAGGGCTTTGGATGCACGGGCCATTTGTTCCCAGTGATGTTTGGCCGTTAGGATTGTTCGGTCTAACCTTTGGCGTTTTATCGTTTGCAGCGATTAATAATGTTGAAGAATTAAAAAGCGGCCAAGGTTCGCTGATGAATCCGATATTGATGAGCCCTTCCTTGCAAACAGGTGCCGTTGGGGCAGGGGTGGCTAGTCTGGTTTTGTGCCTCTTGGTGTTTCAGACCAATCACGCCTTGCCAGCGTTGGGCCTTTTTGCAATCGGAATGACTGCCATTTCGGCATTTTCCTGGTTCGGACGCGGCGAAAGTGGTGCCATGTTGGCGGCAGCAGGGCTTACATTTTTGACGCTTTTCAGTTGGCCCGAAGCTGGCAACATCCATTTTGAAATCTTCGATTGGCGTCCAGAAATCCACGACCAAGTGCTGGCCTTGCGCTTGCTTTACTTAATGCTCTTTGCTGGCATTGCTTTTACGGCTTATGGCTTAGCAGGATTTTTCATAAAAATTCCAAAATTGAACTGGGCCATTTTGGCAGGCGTTGCCCCCGTTGCATTTTTCGGTGGGGCATGGGTGCAAGTTGATACGTTGCTGAACAATGGGGCTTGGGCATCGGTCGCTGTTATCACAGCGATTGTGTTATTGGGTGCAGCATATTTGCGCAAAGATAAATTGGAACAAGCTGATTCCAATTTGGCAGCAGGCTTGTTGTGTGCCAGCGCTGCAATTGCATTGGTCTTTGCCGCTGATCGCATATGGCAAGGTGTTTGGCTTAGCATTGCAATTGCCGTTTTGGCATTTGGCTTTGCGGCATTCACAAAAACTGTTCCGGTAAGGTTGCTCGGTGCGATATCTGGTGCACTTGCCTCGCTGGTGGCGGCCCGTTTGTTTGTTTCCCGCGAATTGTGGATGCCGACAAATGATTTGCCGCTGGGCCAGCATTGGCCGCTGTATGGCTATGGCATTCCCATCATTTTGTTCTTGGTGGCCAGCAGAATTTTAAAATCATCAAACAACTTGCGCGCAACCACGGGGTTGGAAGCCATAAGCCTCGGGCTGGCAATTTCACTTGTGTCGCTTGAATTGCGCACACTGATTGGCGGCGGAGTTAATCAAGACAACATGACGTTGCTTGAACTTTCAACCCACATTTTGGCGTGGATGGGCGCTGCATTTGGATTGGTTTATCGCCAAAACATCTATTCATCCATTGTATCGCAGTGGGGTTCACGAATTCTGCTCGGAGCGAGCTGCGGGGCTTTGATTTTGTTGAGTTTGGGTGTTTTCAACCCAATATGGACGGGCGATATTATCGAGGGCGGGCCTGTTTTTAACACGCTAATGTTGGCTTATCTGGCACCCGTTTTTATTTTGATATTGATTGTGCGCATGGCACCAGCGGAAGCGTTTGACAAATGGCGAAACTTGCTTGGTGTTTTAGCACTGCTGCTGGTTGTGGTTTTTGTAACTTTAGAAATCAAGCGCCTGTTCCAAGGGCCGCATTTGGTCGCAGAGTTTTTAAGCGATGCCGAATCCTATGCCATGTCGGCGGCGTGGTTGGCTCTGGCAATTGCGTTGTTTATCTTGGGTTTGCGGTGGGACCGCAAAACCGTGCGCTATGGCGGCTTGGCTGTGATGATCTTGGCGTTGCTTAAAACCTTTGGCTATGACTTGTGGCAATTGGGCGGCTTGTGGCAAATAGCCAGTGTCATGGGTATCGGCCTAAGCTTGGTGGGCATCGGCTGGCTTTATACACGGTTCATCAAGCCCGCAGAAAAAGGCGCTGCGTAGGCCCGTTTGGGACTGGTCGATCAGGAGGTATTTTATGAAAACTTGCAAAGTGATAAAAGGTGGCGAAAGTTTTCAGGGCAAACAGGGGCTGGACTATTTTTCAGGCGTTTCGGCCCAATCGGCCAATAGTGATGGGCTGTGTATGCACATGTTGGTAATGCCGCCGGGTGCCATGGCCAAGGCGCATTATCATGAAAAACACGAAACTGCGATTTATATGCTGGAAGGTGTTTCCGAGTTTCGCCACGGCCCCAATTTAGCGTTCACGTCTAGGGTAGAGCAGGGCGATTATGTTTATATCCCCGCTGGTGTGCCCCACCAGCCCTATAGCCCCAGCGATAGGCCAGCCAAAGCGCTGATCGCCAGAACCGACCCGAATGAGCAAGAAAGCGTGGTTTTGATTTAATCGAACGCCCCTTGCCATTTTTGCTTGGGGCAGCTAAACGCCCGTTTGTTACCACCCCACACGCAGGTGTTGGAACCTCTCATGGGATTGAAAAATCCCCTCATAGAGAACGTTCCTTCCGGTGCCGCATAATGCGGTCACACCACTTGCGGAGGATTAACCGGAGAAGGAACTACTATGGCTGTGAATTTCACAATGCGTCAGCTCTTGGAAGCTGGCGTTCACTTTGGTCACCAAACACATCGTTGGAACCCGAAAATGGGTTCATATATTTATGGCGTGCGCAATGGCATTCATATTTTAGATTTATCGCAAACTGTTCCATTGCTGCATAACGCATTGCAATTGGTAACCGACACTGTGGCCAAGGGCGGCCGTGTGCTGTTTGTTGGCACAAAACGTTCAGCCGCTGAACAAGTTGCTGAATCAGCCAAGCGTTCGGCCCAATATTATGTCAACGCACGTTGGCTGGGTGGCATGTTGACCAACTGGAAAACCATTTCAAACTCCATCACGCATTTGCGCCACATTGATGAAATGATCGCCAAACAAGGCGTTGGTTTGAAAAAGCGCGAAATGTTGGATATGGCACGCGAAAAAACCAAGCTTGATAAAGCTTTGGGCGGCATCAAAGACATGGGCGGCACACCAGATTTGCTGTTCGTGATCGACACCAACAAAGAAGCCATTGCGATCAAGGAAGCCAACCGTTTGGGCATTCCAGTTGTGGCCATCATCGACACGAACTCTGATCCTGCCGGCGTGAATTATCCAATTCCTGGCAATGATGATGCGGCTCGCGCCGTTGCACTTTATTGTGATTTAATTTCGCGTGCAGTTCTTGAAGGCATCGAAAAGTCACAGCATCGTTCAGGCATTGATGCTGGCGCCATGGAAGCGCCAATCATGGAAGAAATTCCAGCGGCTTAAACAATTATGTAGTTGGGCCTGCAGTGTCGCAGGCCCATATTCTTATTCAAATGAGGGTTCCAAATGGCTGACATTACAGCTGCTATGGTCAGAGACCTGCGCGAAAAAACTGGCGTAGGCATGATGGATTGCAAATCTGCACTCGTTGCAAACAATGGTGATATGGAAGCAGCCATCGATTGGCTTCGTGCCAAAGGCTTGGCAAAAGCTGCCAAAAAATCAACACGCGTTGCGGCAGAAGGCCTTGTTGGCCTGTGCATTAAAGGCACAACAGGTGCTCTGGTTGAAGTGAACTCAGAAACCGACTTTGTTGCCCGCAATGAAAAATTCCAGTTGATGGTGGCTGAAATTTCAAAGTTGGCCGTTAACGCCCATGGTTCAACCGAAGCGTTGAAGACAATGCATTTCCCCGGGTCACCCCATGCAGTTGCTGAATATGTGGCCGAAATGGTGGCCACAATTGGCGAAAACATGACAGTGCGCCGCACTGCCGTTTTAACCGTGAAGGAAGGCGTTGTGGGTTCTTACGTTCACAACCAAATCGCCCCCGGCATGGGCAAAATTGGCGTAATCGTGGCTTTGGAATCAGCTGGCAAAGCTGAAGAGCTGAATGCATTTGGCCGCCTCTTGTCGATGCACATTGCAGCCACAAACCCCATCGCTTTGGATATGACATCGGTTCCAGCAGAGGTGTTGGCGCGTGAAGCCGCCGTTCTTGAAGAAAAGAACCTGGGCAAGCCACCCCAAGTGATGGAAAAAATTGTGGCCTCTGGCCTCAAAACCTATGCCAAGGAAAATTGCTTGCTTGAACAACCTTACGTTCACGACGGTGCAAAATCTGTCACGCAGGCAGCCCTTGAAGCTGCCACAAAAGCTGGCGCTGCCATCAAGATCACTGGTTTTGTGCGCATGCAGCTTGGCGAAGGCATTGAAAAGCAGGAAGACGACTTTGCCGCCGAAGTGGCAAAAATGTCGGGCAACTGATTTTCTGATCAAGTATTTAAAGCCGGGCAGCAATGTCCGGCTTTTCTGTTTTCGATCTCGCCATTTTGGTTGATCCTGCTTATACCCATCCAAAATCAATTGAGAATCTGACCAATGCACGACATTAAAGCCATCCGTGAAAATCCTGCAGCATTTGACGCTGGCCTCGCGCGCCGTGGCTTGGAACCTTTGGCGCAGAACCTGATAGCACTCGACGAAAAACGCCGTGCGCAGATGCAAACGTTGCAAGAGGCGCAAAGCCGTCGCAACACGCTTTCAAAAGAAATCGGCGCGGCCATGGGCAAAAAAGATTTGGCCCTTGCCGAGAAACTGAAAGCAGAAGTGGCCAGCCTGAAGGACATGATTACATCGGGCGACGAAAATGAAAAGGTTTTGAACATTGCGTTAAACGAGGCACTTTCTGTCATTCCCAATATCCCGCTCGACAGCGTTCCAAACGGCAAAGACGAACACGACAATGTCGAAGTTCGCTTCTGGGGACAAAAGCCAAGTTTCGCCTTTGAACCGCAACAACACTTCGACATTGGCGAAGGCCTGAAGTTGATGGATTTTGAAGCGGCGGCTAAAATGTCGGGCGCAAGGTTTGTTGTGCTCAAAGGTGCGCTCGCAAGATTGGAACGTGCGCTGGCGCAATATATGCTTGATCTTCACACCCAAGAAGCCGGCTATCAAGAAATCAACCCGCCGGTGTTGGTGCGCGATAATGCCATGTTCGGCACAGCCCAACTGCCAAAGTTCAGAGAAGACCAGTTTACCGCAACCAGCATGGGTGTTCGCCAACGCCTGTTGGAAAAGGCTTTGGAGCAAGCAACGGAAGCCCAAAAAGCTGATCTTGAAAACAAGGTGATTGGCCATGTGGAATTTGTTCGTCGCGTGTTGAATGATGCGTCATCTGAAGAAGATTATTGGCTGGTTCCCACAGCCGAGGTGCCGCTCACTAATCTGGTGCGCGAACAGGTTTTGGATGAAGCGCAACTTCCGATGCGCATGACAGCCTATACGCCATGCTTTCGTGCTGAGGCTGGGTCTGCGGGCAGAGACACGCGCGGCATGATCCGACAACACCAATTTTCAAAAGTTGAACTTGTATCGGTATGCACGCCCGAACAGTCAGACGCTGAACATGAGCGCATGACAGCTTGTGCTGAAAACGTTTTGAAAGGCCTGAACTTGTCTTATCGCACAATCGTTTTATGCACAGGCGACATGGGCTTTGCCAGCCGCAAAACCTATGACATTGAAGTGTGGTTGCCCGGCCAAAATGCCTATCGCGAAATTTCGTCATGCTCACAATGTGGAGATTTTCAGGCCCGCCGGATGGATGCACGCTGCAAATCTGCTGACGCAAAACAGGCGCGCTATGTGCACACGTTGAATGGCTCTGGCTTGGCCGTTGGCCGCACCATGGTGGCGGTTTTGGAAAATTATCAAAACGCAGATGGCTCTGTCACAATTCCAGATGTGCTGCGCCCCTATATGGGTGGCATCACCCACATCAAACGGCCCGCATAATGCGCATTCTTGTCACCAATGATGATGGCATCCACGGTCCCGGTCTTTCGGTGTTGGAAAAAATTGCGCGTGCCATCAGTGATGATGTGTGGGTTGTGGCCCCTGATGTAGAACGTTCAGGGGCAGGGCGGTCCATCACACTTTCCCACCCGTTGCGCTATCGCCATATTGATGGTCGCCATTATGAAGTTTCAGGAACACCTGCTGATTGCGTAGTCATGGCCACACGAAAAATTATGCCCGGCATGCCGGATTTGATTTTGTCAGGCGTGAACCGCGGGCAGAATGTTGCTGATGATGTGACTGTTTCAGGCACCATCGCCGCCGCTATGGAAGGCACTTCACTCGGTATAAAGTCCATTGCCCTAAGTCAGGTGCTGGGCATGCACGATAATGGCGTAACTTATGCCGTGGCCGCTGCACATGGTGAATCTGTTGTTCGCAAGTTGTTGGGTTTTGATTTTGGTGTTGGCAATTTTATGAATGTAAACTTTCCAGATTGCCGGGTCGATGAAGTGGCGGGCATCGACATCACCACCCAAGGCAAGCGCGAACAGAATTACATGATTGTGGATGAACGCACCGACAATCGTGGCGGCTCATATTTCTGGCTAGGCTTCACGCGAGAACGTGGAACGCACGTAACGGGCACAGATTTGTCTGCAGTGTTCAATAAGCGCATTTCAGTAACACCTCTGCACAGCAATTTAACCCAGCATATAATTCTTGAAAATCTCAAAACTCATTTCGCATAAATCCACGATAAAAATAAAGTTTTCTGATCTCGGAACCATATGGAAGTTTGGGCGTTTAGTCGATGACGTTTGGCAAATGAGATTGCCTTAACATCATTTAATCTGGGCACAATTTTTAAGGAAATCAAAATGTCGAACGAAAGCCTCATTGCAACGTTGTTGGTCGGTCTTGTCGCTGGTTGGCTAGCTGGCCAAATTGTCAGAGGCACTGGATTTGGAATTGTAGGCGATATTATTATTGGCATTTTAGGTGCCTTTTTTGGAGGCTGGCTGCTGCCGCGTTTGGGTATTCACCTGGGTGTGGGCATGTTGGCTGAGATCGTAAATGCTACAATCGGTGCAATACTTCTTTTGGCCATCATAAAAGTGGTGCGCGGCGGTGGCATTGGCGGCTGGAGACGAAACTATTAAGCCCCGATATCTGACTGATCGCGGAAATGAAATTTATACATGCGTTGGTTATGTTAGTTTTCGCGGTTGGGCTTTCATCGTCCAGCATGGCAGAAACGCACCCCTTCACAAATTTCCTGCGCAAAATTGATCGTCAGCTTTGCGACAAATATCATAGTTCGAAGTGTCGCCGTCACCAGCCTAATGTGGTGCATTCAAAAACAACGAATGCACCGCCTTTACCTGCGCCCGACTCAGCAGCAAAGCCAATTCAGCCAGTCGTTCCAAATGCGGTGCCCGTGCCAACGTTAAAGCCCGAACCGCCACATCAAAATGCCTTGCCTGTTGCCAAGCCAAATACACCGATAGCAGTGCCAAAAGCGCCAGTTGTTGCCCCAATACCGGTGCCAACGTTAAAGCCCGAACCGCCTGCCAAAAAATTATCTGTTCCGGCAATTGTTGGCCCGCTTACGCCGCCTGCACCTGTGTCGCCGCCCGCAAAAATATCACCTGTACCAGCAGTTGTCGTTCCTGTTGCGCCGCCAGCACCCGTCGCAATAGAACGGCCCGCAGACCCCACATGCTTGGCAACCCTCAAAGTCAAGGGTGTCGATTTTGAAAGTGTTCCGCAGCCACAGGGTTTGCCGGCCTGCATTGTGGTTCAACCCGTGAAACTAAAATCAATCCAAATGGACGGGTTTGTTTTAAAGCTGCCAGATCAACCCACTTTCAACTGCGTGTTTGCGTTGCGCTTCGCGTCTTGGTTACAAGAATCCGGAGGCCCCCTTGCTGCTGTGAAAGAGGGCTCTTCGCTAACCCAGCTCAACACTGGCCCGGGCTATCAATGCCGTGGCCGCAATGGCGATATTTCGGCCAAAATAAGTGAACACGGATTTGGCAATGCCGTGGACATAGAGCGCATGAAATTCGCTGATGGCAAAATGTTTTTGGTGCATGATGCACTTGACGCCACCACAGAGGCCTATGAAACGTTAAAAGCCTTGCGGGCCTCTGCTTGCACAACGTTCTCAACAGTTTTGGGGCCCGGCGCAAACGATGCGCACCGTGAACATTTTCATTTTGATTTGGCCGTTCGCGGAAAGTCTGGAACTTTCAAAATCTGCGAATAGCTAAAGGCCGCATAGCCTATCAACGCAGGTGGTGCCGGCTGCAGGATTCGAACCCGCGACCCCCTGATTACAAATCAGGTGCTCTACCAACTGAGCTAAGCCGGCAAATCAGTAGAATGCGCTCCCCT
>JAYUHQ010000175.1:0-4655 GCA_043766895.1 Aestuariivirga sp. | reverse complement strand
GCGCGCATTTTGATCGCATTGTCACCATTGATGCAGCAAACCTGCCGCCCATCGTCAGCTGGGGCACCAGCCCTGAAGACGTTGTCTCGATTGCCGGTGCCGTGCCCGATCCGGCCTTGATTGATGATGAAGGCAAGCGCCAATCTAAAATCCGCGCCCTTGAATACATGGGTCTGAAGGCTGGCCAGAAAATTACTGATATTCCACTCGACGTGATCTGGATTGGTTCCTGCACCAATGGCCGCATTGAAGACATGCGCGCCGTGGCCGAAGTGGTAAAAGGCAAAAAGATTTCTGCCAATTTGGATTATGCCATGATTGTGCCGGGCTCGGGCCTCGTCAAACAACAAGCCGAAGCCGAAGGCCTTCACGAGATTTTCAAGGCCGCTGGTTTTGAATGGCGTGAACCTGGCTGTTCCATGTGCTTGGCCATGAATCCTGATCAATTAAAGCCAGGCCAACGCGCTGCTTCAACCTCCAACCGCAACTTTGAAGGCAGGCAGGGCTACAAAGGCCGCACCCATCTGGTATCACCGCAGATGGCCGCAGCAGCTGCATTAGCTGGACATTTTGTGGACATTCGAAACCCATAAAGCCATGCGTTTTGTGCATGGCGGCCATTAACGTATTCAATTTTTTTGAATTGTTTCAGTTTTTGTTTACGCTATGAGAACGATTGCGCACTAAACACTACCCATTGTTCGTTGGGCCAGTGCGTTAAAACTGGGGGAGTAAATTTATGAGTTCTGTAGCAGTTAAAGCCGATGCAAAGTTTTTGCGTCGCGTGTTGTTTGGTCTTGTCAGCTTAACGTTGATGACAGGTGCCGTTGCCGGTTTTACCACCGTGCAAACCATGAATGCGGATGCGGTTGTTTGTACGTTAAACTGCAAATAATCATCACAAGATTTTAAAAAAACCAGCCAGAATATTCGGGCTGGTTTTTTGTTGTTGGCTTAGCCGCAAACCCAAATCTTTTTGTGGGTGATGATTTTATAGGTGTGGCTATAGTTCCAATGGCTGTGGGAAACAATTTGCCAGCCACAATCGCCGCCATCATCATAGCCAGAGCCATATCCGGCATCATAATAGCCAGGATAGCCATAGTCGGGGTAATAGCCACCATCGGTTACACCAAGGTCAAAGCCCGGTGTGCCGGTGCCAAAGTGAACACCAAAGTGAACATGGGGGTCGGCCTTGGCCGAAGCTGCAAATCCGATGCTCAAAACGGCAGCGGCAGTTAATGCGATCAATGTCTTGCGGTTCATAATTTTAATCCTTCAAAGTGTTTCCAGTTGAGCGGCGATCATCGCCGTTGTTGAAACCTTTCTAGGCGCTGGAGGCTGAACCAGAACTGAGAGGCAAATTCATTTTCAGTTCATGTTGAAATCAACCCACTAGAACTGTAGAAGCCCGCTATGGCTCAGAAAAAGACAATCTTTATCGATGGCGAAGCAGGCACCACCGGCTTGCAAATTCGTGACCGCTTGAAAGCCCGCACAGATTTGGAATTGGTGTCGATTGCGCCAGAAAAACGCAAAGATGCCAAAGCGCGCGCGGATTTGTTGAACGGCGTTGATGTGGCTATTCTTTGTTTGCCAGATGAAGCGGCCATTGAGGCCGTGGCTTTGATTGCGCCCACTTCAAAAACCAAGATGATTGATGCTTCAACCGCGTTCCGTGTGAACCCGGCTTGGGCTTATGGCTTTGCTGAGATGGACCAGAAACAAGCTGAAAAAATTGCCGCAAGTTCGCGGGTTACCAACCCCGGCTGTTGGCCCCAGGGGCTGATTGCTTTGACCAAGCCACTCTTGGCTGCAGGCCTGATGCCTAACGATTATCCTGTCACCTATCATGGCGTATCAGGCTATTCGGGTGGTGGCCGCAAGATGATTGAAGATTATGAGGCCAAGGGCGAACGCGCACCACACTATTTGCCTTATGCCTTGGGCTTTTCACACAAACATCTGCCCGAAATGAAATATTATACGGGTCTTTCCCGCGATGTGATTTTTGAACCCGTGGTGGGCCGCTTTGCCCAAGGCATGCAAACCACGATTCCACTTCATGGTGATATGTTAACCCGCAAGGCACGCTTGGCTGATGTGCATGAAATTATCAGCGCCTATTTTGCCAAAGCTCGCTTTGTTGAAGTGGCACCGTTGAGCGCCATTCAAAGTTCAGACGCGATCTCGCCCGAAGTGTTGAACGGCAGCAATATGATGCGCCTTCATGTGTTTGGAAATGATCAGCGCGGCCAAATTTTATTGATGGCCATTTATGATAATCTGGGCAAGGGTGCATCAGGTGCTGCTGTACAAAATTTAAATCTGATGATCGGGGCTGATGAAGCAACCTCGGTGAATTTGGCTGCTTGAAGGAAAAGACGATGCAAAAATTTGATGTGTTAAATGGCGTGGCTGCACCCTTGAATATCGTAAACGTTGATACCGATATGATCATCCCAAAGCAGTTTTTAAAAACCATCAAGCGCACGGGCCTTGGCAAATCGCTGTTCTATGAAATGCGCTTTACCCAAGAGGGAAAAGAACTGCCCGATTTTGTGTTGAACAAGCCAGCTTATCGCAAAGCCGAAATTTTGGTGGCGGGCGATAACTTTGGTTGCGGTTCAAGCCGCGAACATGCCCCATGGGCACTTCTCGATTTTGGCATTCGCTGTGTCATCTCAACCAGCTTTGCTGATATTTTTTATAACAACTGTTTCAAAAATGGCATCTTGCCCATCAAAGTAACGCCAGAACAATTGAAGCTGTTGATGGATGATGCCTCGCGCGGCTCGAACGCCACATTGAGCATTGATTTGCCCGCCCAAGAAATCAAAGGCCCAGATGGCGGCACCATTAAATTTGAAATTGATGCCTTCCGCAAACATTGCCTGCTCAATGGTTTGGACGACATTGGCCTGACGATGGAAAAAGAAAAATCCATCACTGCCTTCGAAAATAAAAATGCCGAAAGTCATTCTTGGTTGTAATTTTAAGTAACCCTCGCACAGCGCGTGGGGGCCAAGGATGAGCGCCATTCTCATCACCGTTCTGCCTGTCTTCGGATTGATCGTGATGGGTTATGGTTTTGCCCGTGCCAATATTATTGATGCAGCGGCAGGCAAAGGGCTTGGGCTTTTCGTGTTCAATGTGGCCATCCCCGCATTGCTTTTCAAAACCACGTCCACCATGGATATGAAAGATGCTGCACCTTGGAACCTGTGGTTCAGCTTTTTTGGCGGCTTGGCTGCTGCGTGGATTTTGGCGGGCGTGGTTTCGCGTTCGGTGGAAAGTTTAAACATCAGCGGCGGTGCCTCTGCTTCAATGGCAACAGGTTTTGGCAATTTGGCCCTATTGGGCACACCCTTGGCCTTGGCTCACTTTGGCCAAGCAGTTGCAGTGCCATTGGGATTAATCCTGTCGATTCATGCGCCGATCTTGTGGACGGCTGCTACCTTGCACCGCGAAATTGGCCGGCACGCGGGCGCCATATCATGGCTTAAACTTGGTCAAGAGCTGTTTAACAATCTTTCGCGCAACGCCATTGTGTTGGCCCTGTTGGCAGGCGCCATTTGGCGTTTCACCGGCGTTGGCCTTCACCCCATTCCTGATAAGATGCTGTCGATGCTGGCGGATGCGTCTGTGCCAACTGCCTTGTTTGCACTGGGCGTTTCACTTGCTGGCTATTCGCTGAAAGGCGCATGGGATGGCATGTTTGTTTTAATCGGGCTTAAAATGATCGTCATGCCCATCTTGGTGTTTTTGCTCAGCCACTATGTGTTCACACTTCCACCTCTCTGGGCCAAAATTGCTGTATTGTTCGCGGCCATGCCAACAGGGGCCAACGCATTTCTCTTTGCCCAACGCAATGATGAGGCGGCAGCCGCCGTGTCTGGCGCTGTGGCTTTGGGCACAGGCCTTGCCGCCATTTCAGCATCTCTCATATTATATTTGACCGACGTGGGCGCAATTTAATGGCAAAAATTTTGGCCATATCATCGCAAGTGGTTTTTGGGCCCGTAGGCCTTTCAGCCATTGTGCCAGCCCTTCAAGCCCAAGGCCATGACGTGTTGGCAGTTCCCACAGTGCTTTTATCTTACCATCCAGGCCATGGCGTGCCTGCGGGTTCCACCATCACCATCGCGCCATTGTTGGGCGCACTTGAAAATATCGGCGCATTCAAGAATATTGATGCTGTCATTACCGGATATTTTGCCAATGCCGAACAAGTTGGCCTCACCGTAGCGCTGATCAAAAAGCTTCGGCCCAAAATTGTGCTGGTTGATCCGGTGCTGGGTGATCATGGCAGGCTTTATGTAAAAGACGATGTGGCCCTTGCCATTCGTGATTCTCTTTTGCCTTTGGCCACAATTGCCACGCCCAACGCCTTTGAAATTTCTTGGCTTTTGGCCAAAACAATAACTGATTTTGCCGCGGCCGCAAAAATGCTCAACGTGGCTGAAGTGATTGTAACGTCAGTTCCCGCTGATGAGCAATTGGCAACATTACGGGTGAACGCATCATCTGTGCAATGGCATCATTCGCAAACGCGACAGAATGTGCCCAGTGGAACGGGCGACTATTTTTCGGGGCTTTATTTGGCGCGCCTCTTCACCATGCCGCGCGAACAAGCTTTTAAAGAATCGATGAAC
>JAYUHQ010000174.1:0-4674 GCA_043766895.1 Aestuariivirga sp. | reverse complement strand
GGCCCCACAATGGCACTTGCATTGAAATCTGGAAATTTTGGCACACCGGATTTCTTTCTGAAGGCTTGGAGCAAGTTAGCATGAATATTGAGAACCGCCTGCGTGACCAAATTTGTGAATGCGGCCGTTCCCTTTTCAACCGTGGTCTGACATTTGGCTCGACTGGCAATATTTCTGTGCGCCTTCCTGAGGGTGGTTGGCTGATGACGCCTACCAATGTTTCCCTTGGTGAACTCGATCCGCAAAAACTTGCCAAAATTGATGAACATGGAAATCATGTTGACGGGGATAAACCGACCAAAGAAGCTTTTTTGCATCGTGCCATGTATTCAAAAAGAAATAAAAAATGTGAAGCTGTGATCCATCTGCATTCTACCCACGCTGTAGCAGTTTCTTGCATGCATGGCATTGATGAACACAACTGTCTGCCGCCGCTTACAGCTTATTATGTCATGCGCGTGGGGCAATTGCCGCTTGTGCCTTATCATCCGCCAGGTGATGAAAACTTGGCAAAGGCGGTGGGCAAACTAGCAACTGATCACCATGCTGTATTACTTGCAAATCATGGTCCGGTGGTCTCTGGGACCAACCTTTCCACGGCGCTTTATGCAACGGAAGAACTTGAAGAAACCGCAAAGTTATTTTTGCTTTTGCGTGGGTCCGATACACGGTCACTTTTGCCAAGCCAAGTGGATGAACTTATTAAGAAATTCTCAAGTTAGACGACGTTGACATCGTGACGTATTTGACCACCGAAAGCCTCATTTCAAAGTATCTTTAAAGTGCACTAGTCTGGTTGAAAAAAAGAGGCGGTCAGTCCCTTGCTTCGGATTGCTTGGTTATGGTTTAGGTTAGGCGCTATAAGCCACCTGAAGCATAGTAGTACGTGGTTTTTAGCTCAGATTTTTCTTTGTGGTCAGTATGTGTTGTTTACCAGTTAGATTTGACACAGCAAATGCTTCAATCGAAAACTATTATCTATTGCAATCAATAAGTTCTAATTTCGCCGCAACTTGTCGACACTTCCAATGGCCACCGTAAATATGATTATTGCACCGACGAGAATGTCTCTCACGTAACTATCAACGCTGAGCTGTGTGAGCCCGTTGCTCAAAACCCCAATGACTAAAACACCAACCAGCGTATGGAGCGCGCGAGGCTCGCCATGGCGACCTATGGTCATGCCCAAAAACACAGCTGCAATAGCATCCAACATCAAGCCGCTTCCCTGTGTTGGGTTGGCTGAGGCGACGCGCGCCGTATACATAATTCCCGCAAGTGCCGATCCTAACCCAGCAATGCAAAACGCAATCCATCGCGTGCGACGCACGTTGATACCCGCCAGTCTGGCCGCCTCTGAACTTCCGCCCATCGCATAAATGTGGCGCCCGAAAACTATTTTTTCGAGAATGAACCAGACAACAAACAACGTGAAAGCGGCAATTATTGTCAGATTTGGCAGGAGCAAGACTTGGTCACCCGACCAACTGATTGGGATTCCACCCTTTGCAATCCCAGAAAAGTTGGCCGGAATTGCTTCACCAAAAATTGTCTTACCACCACTGATTAGAAATGCCATGCCGCTGAAAATTGTCAAAGTTCCCAAAGTGGCGACAAATGGAAGAATACCCAGATAACTTATAAAAATTCCATTCAGCGCGCCCCCGGTAATTCCAACCAGCAGGGCAAGACCCACACCTAAAGTTACAGATCCTGTCGACTGAAAAGTCAGTGCTGCAACAACGCCAGAAAGGCTCGCCATTGATCCAACACTGAGATCAAAATCACCAACTGCCATAACCACCGTCATGGCGAAGGCGGTCACTGCCAGCATACTCATTTGCTGACTTATGTTAATCAGATTGCGGCCAGTCATAAACGTGCCGGGCAACATTATGGCGAAGAACACCACCATCGCCACGAAGCAAATGAACGTGCCGTATGGTTGTAAAGATTTCAGCACGATTTTTTTTAATATTAATATTTGGCGTTTGCTGCCGTAATCAATTTTGTGGGCACGTAGATGACACTCTGCTTGATTTTGTCGCCGCTAATTTGGCTCTGCACGGCATCAGCAACAGCACTGCCAATACCCTTAAAATCTTGTGCCATGGACGCTTCGAAATTGCTGCCCTTGGCGATAGCTGCACGGGCTTCAGGATTTGCATCAATGCCCGTAATCACAATGCCTTCGTTGCCTCGACCTGCCGCCTCAATGGCTTGAAGTGCTCCCAGTGCAGGTTGATCCCAAGCCGCCCACACAGCCGAGATCGAGCCTTTATCAGGATTGGCTGACAGAATGGCCTCCATCTTTGCGCGGCTGTCAGCAATGCCTCCGTCTTTCACGTCTGGCGTCACACGGTCGATAACTTTGATGTCTGGATTATTTTTAAAAATGGCATCCGCAATGATGCCGCGTTGCTGCACAGGGGGGAAAGCCTCAAATATAAACATCACGATTTTGCCTTTGCCATTAATGCGATTGGAAACATAGGCAGCGGTGTCGGCAGCCATAGCATATCCATTGCTGGTAACATTGGTAACCAGCAGGGGCGAAGCCCCAGCATCCATGCCAAACACGGGCACGCCCGCCGTTTTAGCGGCTTCAAGACCTGCGGTTACTTGCGACGGGTCAACGTTGATCACAATTGCCGCCGGCTTTTGGTTGGCCGCATCTTCGAGTCGCGAAATCACCGCAGCCACGTCACCTTTTGTATCAACCACATTCACCTCCCAGCCGTTGGCTTTGGCTTTTTCCTGAAACGCCTCAACATAAAATTGGGTTCCGGGCTGCGCAAAATAGGGGGTAATGACGGTTATTTTTTTTCCAGCTGCCATGGCCATGCCACTGGCCAATGAGAGGACCGAAACTGTAGCAAGACACAAGACACTTCTACGAGCAATATTCATGATTACTTCTCCCAAGGATTTATTGATGTTGAACTTTTGTTAGCACGAGATTTCTGGCAAAAGCAATCAGCACAAGGTTTGAGGCAGAGTGATGTTGATTGGGGTTGACGTTGGGACGACGGCTGTAAAAGCGGCCCTGTTTAATTTCGATGGTCATGCCGTCAGAACTTTCAACCAGCACTATCCTACCAAGCGTCTATTGCCCGGCCAAGCCGAGCAAGATCCTGAAGATTGGATGCGATTGGTTTTGGCGGCTCTCATCCACCTTTCCGATGGCTTGTCTGAGGGCACCATTCAGGCAGTGGGGCTTTGCTCACAGGTGAATACGCATGTGTTCGTCGATGCGAATGGCACACCTCTGATGCCGGCTTTTACATGGCAAGACGGTCGCTGCGCACCAGAGGCAGTTAAAATCGATGCGCAAATTACAACCCGTCAGAAACTTGATTGGTGGGGCGCAACACTCCCCGTTGATTCCAGCCATGTACTTTCGCGTATGGCTTATGTTCAAAGACACCATGCAGAAACTTGGAAAGCAACACGCTGGGTCTTGGCACCTAAAGATTATTGCCTGCTCCACCTGACAAGCGAGGTTGTGACAGACCCGATGACGGCATTTGGCGTTGTTGATAGCGGGCTTGCCTTGGTGTCTGAACTTGTCGCTCTTGTCGATGGTGCAATGAGCCGCCTTCCGCCACTTGCACCATTCACAAAAATTATCGGTCGCATTCGCGCGGGCTTGCCCTGTGCAGGAGTTCCCATGGTCACTGGCACGATGGATGCTTGGTCAGGAATGTTGGGGGCTGGTGTAAGCGCAGAGGGCCAGGGTCTTTATCTCAGCGGCACCAGCGAAATTCTCGGCATTGTATCTTCGCTGAAAGCTCCGGTCGATGGCGTCATTGCTTTTCCAAAGTGCGAAGGCATCACCCTGCACGCAGGCCCAACGCAATCGGGCGGGGCCTCTGTTGAGTGGCTGTCAAAACTGATTGGCAAAACTCCAGCGGAAATTTCAGCTCTTGCTGAAAACGCTGATGTTTTAAAACCGCTTCCCCTGTTCCTGCCGCATCTTGAAGGCGAACGCGCACCGCTGTGGGACATTAATTCACGGGCCAGTCTCTCTGGCATTTCTTCAGGCATGGGTGCCGCAGAGATAGCGCGAGCAGTTCTTGAGGGTGTTGGTTATTCGGCTAAGCTTGTCATTGAAAGTTTGGTTGCTTCAGCGGGCATTAGACCTACCCAATTCAACCATTCTGGCGGCGGGGCTGCATCAAACGTCTGGTGCCAGATTCGGGCTGATATCCTCGGCTGCTCGATTAAACGGATGAAGACGCTCGATGCAGGCGTCTTGGGCGCGGCATTGATGGCAGGAACTGGCAACGGAGTGTTTGGTTCGTTGCAGGACGCAGCGAAAGCTTTCGTGGTGGTGGACCGTGTCTTTGAAACTGATGAATCTCAGAACGACCGTCATCAATTAGGGTTCGAGAGATATAAAATGCTCTATCGTCAACTCGTGCCTTGGAATTGAGGGAAAATCCGAATGCAGGGCACAAAGCAATGGTATTGATCTCAGGTCAATCTCGCTGAATCCGAAGAGCACTTACGAAACCCCACATGAGAGGCTATAATCAGCTGATCACCCTATCTAGTAAAATCACCTCTATCACATGAGAAACACATGATCCCCTCACATGCATGCTTGGTTGCCCGAGTATTTGTTCCCGAAATAGGCCCTTGCGTGGCACGCGTTGATGGAGAACGGCTTAT
>JAYUHQ010000173.1:0-12328 GCA_043766895.1 Aestuariivirga sp. | reverse complement strand
CAAGTAACGACAGACATTGCCCATGATTTGCGAACACCGCTATCGCGGCTGCGCAACAGGTTGGAACAGGCCAGAGGTTCAGCCAAAACCGTGCGCGCCTTGCATGGCCATATTGATGATGCGATCAAAGATTCAGATCAACTGCTTTCCACTTTTGCGGCCTTGTTGCGCATTGCCCAAATTGAAGCTGGCACCCGAAAATCAGCCTTCGCCAAAGTTGATTTGTCAGACATGGCCGAAAAAATCTATAGTATTTATCAAGCTGTCGCCGAAGACGAAGGCAAAATATTAGATTGTAAAATTGTGCCAAATATTTTCTGCCAAGGTGACAAGGAATTACTCTTTCAATTGGGGGTAAATCTGGTGGAAAATGCAATTCGCCACACTGATCAGGGAACCAAAATCACAATTGCGGTTTTGGCCCCGGCCACGCTGCAAGTGCGTGATAGCGGCCATGGCATTCCGGCTGAACAGCGGATCAAAGTTTTAGAGCGTTTTCACCGGCTTGATCATTCCCGTTCAACGCCTGGCAGTGGTTTAGGACTTGCAATGGTTGCAGCCATAGCCAATTTGCACCACACTAAAATTGAGTTGGAAGACAACAATCCGGGTTTGAAGGCCTCGGTAAAATTTCAACCAACCTAGCAAGTGATGGCGCAAACAGATGATGTGGTGGTATAAATCAACAGCCAAACGGCAAAATACCAACTAATCTTTCAACATGTTTTTATCGGTTTTTGAAATTTTTAAAATTGGCATTGGCCCTTCTTCATCACACACGATGGGCCCGATGGTGGCGGCTGGCCGATTTTTGAACAGTCTCAATGCCGAAGATCGCCAACACGCGGCGCGCATCACCGCAACCTTGCATGGCTCTTTGGCCTTTACCGGAAAGGGCCATGGAACCGATCGTGCGGTTATTTTAGGGTTGGCAGGCCAAGAGCCAGAAACGCTTGATCCTGATCACGTTGAAGCCATTTTGGCAGCAACCACCATGGTCAATCTGGGCAGCCGGAATATTGCCTTTGCTGCGGGCCAAGATATTATTTTTGATTATGGCCCAGCTTTGAAAGAGCATGCCAATGGCATGGTGTTTCGACTTTTTGACGAAGCCCAACACGAAATTGCCAGTGAAACCTATTTTTCAATTGGCGGCGGGTTTGTGCAAACCAAGCTTGAGCGTGAAAGATCATTAACTGAAAAGCCAACAAGTCTGGATGTGCCTTATCCATTTCATTCTGCGGCCAGCATGTTGGCAATGGGCCAAACATCCAATCTTTCGGTGGCTGCTATGAAACGCGCCAACGAAACCGTGTCCCAAACAGACGAGGCGCTGAATCAAAGCCTCGACCATGTTTGGAATGCCATGCAAGCCTGCATCAATCGTGGTCTGGTCAACCAAGGCCAATTGCCGGGCGGCCTTAAAGTGAAACGCCGCGCCGCCGAAGTTTTTGCGAAATTGAAAACCGAACACGGCAGCAACAATTTACAGCCCCATCGGATTATGGATTATCTTTCGGTTTATGCGATGGCGGTGAACGAGGAAAATGCGGCGGGTGGAAAGATTGTAACAGCGCCCACCAATGGCGCAGCCGGTGTGGTTCCGGCCGTCATCCGCTATTATCTTGATCATTGTGTGGGCGCTGATCAAAATGGCGTTCGGGTGTTTCTGCTCACCGCTGCTGCCATTGGCGGCATTATCAAGCACAATGCTTCAATTTCGGGTGCTGAAGTGGGTTGCCAAGGCGAAGTGGGCTCGGCCTCTGCCATGGCCGCTGCGGGCTTGTGTGCGGCATTGGGCGGCACCAATGCCCAAATTGAAAATGCGGCAGAAATTGCCTTGGAACACCACTTGGGCATGACATGCGACCCCGTGGGCGGCTTGGTGCAGGTGCCTTGCATTGAACGCAATGCCTTTGGTGCCGTAAAAGCGGTTACAGCTGCATCTTTGGCCTTGCGTGGCGATGGCGCCCATATTGTGCCGTTGGATGGTTGTATTGAAACCATGCGCCAAACCGGGGTGGATATGAGCGACCGTTATAAAGAAACCTCACGCGGCGGTTTGGCGGTGAACGTGGTTGCTTGCTGAAGTTTGCAACCAGATGGCGAAATCCATTCTCTAGGCTTAAGAAGCCGATACAGCGTAATATTCCTATTTCGGCCACACCCCTAGCGGGCACCCGCTAAATCCCTTTGTAGCACGCTCTAAAGCCATTTAAAGCCTATTTAAGGGTGTAGTCCTAGGTTCTGGCGTAAACATCTTCATAGCGTATAATATCGTCTTCACCCAGATAATCACCAAATTGCACTTCAATCACGGTAACTTCACCGTGGTGCAAATTTTCCAGCCGGTGTTTGGATTGAAATGGAATATCAATGGATTGCCCGCGGGTGAGGGCTACAACTTTATCATCCACAGTCACCGTCGCTGTGCCATCAACCACTGTCCAATGTTCATAGCGATGCTTATGGCTTTGCAGCGAAAGTCTTCCACCTTCGCTCACAACAATGCGCTTCACTTTGAAGCCGGGCTTTTCATCCAACACATGAAATGATCCCCACGGACGGTTTTCGCTGTAAAGTGACAATTCATAATCCTATAGAACAAGCCAGAGATGGCGATTGACGGATGCTTCCGGCCTTACTATAAGGCCCAAAATCCGAAAGCTGAGTAGGGCTTTGAAGTCTTAGACAGACTTTGAAACGAACTCCAGCCCGAATTCAGTTTTAACATTTATTTACCAGGACAATTATGGCCAATACATCATCTGCCAAGAAAGCCACCCGCGTTTCAGCGCGCCGCGCTTCAATCAACAAAAACCGCTTGAGCCGCGTGCGTGGCACAGTGAAAAAGGTTGAAGAAGCCATTGCCGGCGGCAAAAAAGCCGATGCCGAAGCCGCTTTGAAAACAGCAGCCCCAGAAGTGATGCGCGGTGCCCAAAAAGGCGTGATGCACAAGAACGCAGCCTCGCGCAAAGTATCGCGTTTGACATTGCGCGTGCGCGCCATGCAAGCTTAACGAACTGTAATCTATTCAGTCAGAATGGTTTTAAGCCCCGGATGCATAAGCATTCCGGGGTTTTTCTTTGTCCGACCACTGATCATATGTGACACAAAAAGGACATATAAAATAATGGGTTACCGGAAATGGGAGTAATTTCTAGGTTTCTTGTTAAGACAAAATTAAGAATTGGGGCGGGCAAATTGCGAAATTCAAGCGCTGCGTGCAGTGCCACCTGAATTCGAATAAATATGATTCAATCATAAAAATCAGAGCGTTAGTCGAGCCTGAAAAAAGTTTCGGGTGTTTTGGCAGTGAAATTTCGTTGCTCCGTGTACGGAATGATCAATGATTCCAGTTGCCACCCCCCGTCTCAGATCGCTAGCGTTTTCTTGAGATTACAGGTTGGCTTTCCAAAGGCAGCCAGAGGCAGAAAACAAAACTCGAGAAAAGCCACTTTCGAGTGTGGGGGCAGTGGGCAGCGTAAAAGTTTTGCGATGCGTTAAGGGGTAAGCGATGAGTACGGATAACTAGATACGGTTTGTATCCTGCGTCGGGGTTCTTGACCTCATTCCAAAATTAAAAACTTCTGTGCCGCCCAAGCAATTGGGGGACAGCAAACTTATGTTCGGATGACACAATGACACAAGCTGTTTTGAAACTTGATACACATGAATTGAAATCGGGCTGGCAACGCATTTCTGCGCGGTTGAAAGCTGAATTGGGGGATGATCTCTATAACAGCTGGTTTGCCCGCATGGATGCGGAAGATTTGGCCCAAGGGCATCTTATCGTTTCAGTACCAACGCGTTTTCTTAAAAGCTGGATTGAAAACCACTATGTCACAAAATTGCGCAAAATTGCCGATGGTGAATTTGGTGCTTTAAACAGTGTCAGCGTGCGCGTGCGCCAACAGGGTGATGCGTTCCGCGCTGCGGCCGCTGCCGAAGTGGTGCGCCAACCAGCACCTGAACGCAACGCCGCCACGGCCGCGCAAATTCAAAATCTGCTGTCACCAGAACGCAATGGTGCCACTGAAGCCAGCCAAACATTTGATAGTTTTGTGATTGGCGCGTCCAACCAATTGGCCCATGCCGCTGTCATGCGCGTGGCCAACGCCATGTCGGGCCAGGTTCTAAGTTTCAACCCGCTTTACATTCATTCACCGGCAGGCCTTGGCAAAACCCATTTGCTCAATGCGCTAACCCAGCGCATCCGCGAAAGCCAACCCGGCCGCAAAGTGCTGATGTTAACCGCCGAACGCTTTATGTATGGCTTCATCCATGCCATCAGGCAGCGCGATACATTGGCGTTTAAAGACCAATTTCAAAACATTGATGTGTTGTTGATTGATGATTTCCAA
The DNA here is from genome assembly GCA_043766895.1 of Aestuariivirga sp. Taxonomy (GTDB): domain Bacteria; phylum Pseudomonadota; class Alphaproteobacteria; order Rhizobiales; family Aestuariivirgaceae; genus Aestuariivirga. The sequence continues at coordinate 7,964 of JAYUHQ010000173.1, read as the reverse complement.
TTTTTGCAAGGCAAGGCCATGCAGCAAGAATTTTGCCATGCGTTTAATTCGTTGGTGGATTCAAAGCGCCAAGTGGTGATTGCAGCAGATGTGCCGCCTGCCCAATTGGATACGATAGACCAGCGCATGCGCTCACGTTTGCTGGGTGGTTTGGTCATTGACATTGAAACACCAGATCTGGGCCAACGCCGCAAAATTGTAGACCTGCGCCATATGATTATGTTGCAGAACGATCCTTCAGCACTGATCTCAACCGATGTGCTTGATCTGATCGCCGAACGCATCACCGGCGGTGGCCGTGAGCTTGAAGGCGCATTGAACAAAATTGTTGCCTACCAACAGTTCAACAAGGCGCCCATCACCCTTGATCTGGCTTCCATGGTGCTGCGTGATGCTGCCGGAACGGCTGATTTGGGCCGCATTAAAATTGAAGACATTTTAAAAGTGGTCAGCAAGCATTTTAACGTGGGCCGTAATGATTTGTTATCAGCCAGGCGCGCGCGCGAAGTTGTGGTTCCACGCCAAATCGGCATGTATCTGGCCAAAAAGCTAACGGCACGTTCATTGCCCGAAATTGGCCGTCGCTTTGGTGGGCGCGATCATTCCACCGTGCTTCACGCGGTGCGCAAAATTGATGGCCAAATGAAAGGCGATGAAAAACTCGCCCGCGAATTGGCCCTGTTGATAAGATTGGTGGAACAGCAATAGGCTTGAATTTGGTGGCATTTCCAGCCATTGTAAATCCCTCTTAAGGGACTTTCATTGCATGCGTGTCACACTTGAACGATCTGGCTTTCTAAAGGCTTTAAACCACGTCCAAAGCGTGGTGGAACGGCGCAACACCATTCCAATTTTATCCAACGTTATGGTCCATGCTTCGGGCAACCAAGTGAAGTTGACAGCAACTGATCTTGATTTGGAAATTGTTGAAACAGTGCCCGCTGATGTGGCCCAAGAGGGCGCTGCCACCGTGCCTGCCCATATGCTGCATGACATTGTGCGCAAACTGCCCGATGGCGCACAGCTGGAATTGAACCAGTCAGGCGATAAAGGCCGCATTGCCATTGTGGCGGGTCGTTCGCGGTTTGCGTTGCAATCTTTGCCACCAGAAGATTTTCCAGATCTATCCAGCGGTGAATTTGGCAATACATTTTCATTGGCCACATCAGAATTGAAATTCTTGATAGAGCGCACGCGCTTTGCCATTTCAACCGAAGAGACGCGTTATTATCTGAACGGCATTTATTTTCATGAAGTGGCCCAAGGCAATCTGTTGCGCGCCGTGGCAACCGATGGCCACCGCTTGGCCCAAAGCCAAATGGATTTGCCCGCAGGCGCCAGCGGAATGCCCGGCATTATTGTGCCGCGCAAAACCGTTTTGGAAATTGTAAAATTGATGGATGGCGAAGATGGCGATGTGGAAGTGGCTTTGTCCGCCTCAAAAATTCGTTTCTCGGTTGGCAAATTGGTGCTCACCTCAAAATTGATTGACGGCACGTTCCCTGATTATGAACGCGTCATTCCGCGCAACAATGATAAGATCTTGGAAGCCGATACCAAACAGTTTTCCGAAGCGGTCGATCGTGTTTCAACCATCTCGTTTGAAAAAAGCCGCGCGGTTAAGTTGTCGCTCTCTGAAGGCAAGCTTGGCATGGTGGTCAACAATCCTGACTCTGGTTCGGCCGAAGAAGAAATTGTTGTATCTTATGATCGCGACCCCATCGAGATTGGTTTTAACGCGCGCTATTTGCTGGATGTGGCGGCCCAAGTGAAGGCCGAAACCATGCGCTTTGAATTTAACGATTCGGGTTCACCCACTGTCATCAGAGATCCCAAAGACGCTCAATCACTTTACGTGCTGATGCCGATGCGGGTTTAGACTTGGCCCAAGCGCCGCGCTTTGCCATTACCCGATTAACACTGACAGACTTTCGCAACCACGCTTCATTGCGCATGGAGCCAAGGCAGCCATTGATTTGCCTTTACGGATTAAACGGCGCAGGCAAAACCAACCTGCTTGAGGCAATCTCGCTGTTGGTGCCGGGGCGTGGACTTCGCGCCCAACCCTTTAATGTGTTGGCGCGGTTGGGCGGCAATGGCCCTTGGGCGGTGGCCGCTGAAGTTGACCTGCCATCAGGCCAGGTGAAGCTTGGCACCAGTTTTGATCAAAACCTTGGCGAAAATGCCCGCAAAGTTTCCATTGATGGTCAATTGCAAAAATCATCTGGCGCATTGGCTGCACACCTTAAAATGCTGTGGCTGACCCCGGCCCTTGATCGGCTGTTCATGGGGTCTGGTTCTGAGCGGCGTCGTTTTTTTGATCGTTTGGTGGCCAGTTTTAATGAGGCACATTCTGGCCATGTTTCAATCTTTGAAAAACTGATGCGCGAAAGAAATGCCTTGTTGCAAGATCATTCGCCTGATCGGGCATGGCTTTCCACCTTGGAAACCCAAATGGCTGAACAGGCCATTGCCATTGCCGTAGCCAGAAATGAAGCAGCAAACGTGTTGGCAAGGCATTTTGCGTCAGGCGCTGCCACGGGCCCATTTCCTTGGGGCGTGTTGCAACTTCATGGCGAAATTGAAGACATGGTGGCCCATAAACCTGCCGTGCAAGCTGAGGATGAATACGCTAAGATTTTACATGATTCGCGGGGGCAAGATCGCGCCCAAGGACGCACCCTGAAAGGCCCCCATCGCACTGATTTTACAGTGCAGCACGGGCCCAAATCGACACCGGCAGATCTTTGTTCAACAGGTGAGCAAAAGGCCCTGTTGATCGGTTTGGTTTTGGCCCAGGCGCGTGCCGCAAAAGAAGTTTTGGGCGCACCGCCCGTGTTGCTGCTTGATGAGGTGGCGGCACATTTGGATGGAGAACGCAGGCGAGGGCTTTTTTCAGCGCTGGACGAGTTGGAAACACAAGCTTGGATGACAGGCACAGACGAAAATTTATTTGAAGCCGCAGGCGATCATGCCAGCCGCTTTGAAGTGAACGACGGGAATGTAAGGCTTAAATAATGTCAGAAGAAACAGTCGCAAACGAACAAGCCGCATATGGCGAACAATCAATCAGAATTCTGAAAGGCCTTGATGCCGTCAGAAAACGCCCCGGCATGTATATCGGCGACACTGATGATGGATCGGGCCTGCATCACATGGTTTATGAAGTGGTGGACAATGCCATTGATGAAGCACTGGCGGGCCACGCCACTTTGGTGACCGTAACTTTGAATGCTGATGGCTCGGTTACTGTGACAGACAATGGTCGTGGCATTCCAACGGGCATTAAACAGGATGATGATAACGAGCCCAAACGCTCTGCTGCCGAAATTGTGATGACCGAACTTCATGCCGGCGGAAAGTTTGACCAGAACTCGTATAAAGTTTCAGGTGGTTTGCACGGCGTGGGTGTTTCGGTCGTCAACGCGCTTTCGGTTTCATTGAAACTTACCATTCATCGCGAAGGCAAAAGCCATTTCATCAGCTTCACTCATGGTGTGGCCGACGCTCCATTGGTTGTAACAGGCGATGCCGAAGGCAAACGCGGAACCGAAGTCACCTTTCTGCCATCTTCAGAAACGTTCACCAAAACTGAATTCGATTTTGCCACCTTGGAACATCGCCTGCGCGAATTGGCGTTCTTAAATTCTGGCGTGCATATTGTTCTGACTGATAAACGCGGTGTTGAACCTCATGTGTTGGAACTTCACTATGAAGGCGGCATTGTGGCTTTCGTCAACTATCTCGATCGCAGCAAAGTCGGTTTGATCAAACACCCCATTTTCATTTCTGGCGAACGTGATGGCATCATGATGGAATGTGCCTTGTGGTGGAATGACAGCTATAACGAAAGCGTTTTTGCTTTCACCAACAACATTCCACAACGCGATGGCGGCACGCATTTGGCGGGCTTTCGTGGCGGCCTCACCCGCATCATCAATACTTATGCAACAGACAGCGGCATTGCCAAAAAAGAAAAAGTTTCCATTTCAGGTGATGATGCCCGCGAAGGCTTAACCTGTGTGCTTTCAGTTAAAGTGCCAGATCCCAAATTCTCATCACAAACCAAAGACAAGCTGGTATCTTCCGAAGTTCGCCCTGTTGTTGAGGGCTTGATCAACGAACAATTGGGCGCTTGGTTTGAAGAACACCCGTCTGAGGCCAAAGCCATTGTGGGCAAAGTGTGTGAAGCTGCCGCCGCGCGCGAAGCCGCCCGCAAAGCGCGTGAATTAACCCGCCGCAAGGGTGCGCTGGATATTTCATCACTTCCCGGCAAATTGGCCGATTGCCAAGAGCGTGATCCGGCATTGTGTGAACTGTTCATTGTGGAAGGCGACTCGGCTGGCGGCTCTGCCAAACAAGCCCGCAACCGTGAAAACCAAGCCGTATTGCCTTTGCGCGGCAAAATTTTAAATGTTGAACGCGCCCGCTTTGACAAGATGTTAGGCTCTGCTGAAATTGGCACATTGATCACAGCGTTAGGCACAGGCATTGGCCGCGAAGAATTCAATGCTGATAAATTGCGTTATCACAAAATCATCATCATGACGGATGCTGACGTCGACGGCGCACATATCAGAACATTATTGCTTACGTTCTTTTATCGCCAAATGCGCGAAGTGGTTGAACGTGGGCATTTGTATATCGCCCAACCGCCGCTTTATAAAATCAAGCGCGGTTCGTCTGAACAATACCTGAAAGACAACAAGGCATTGGAATCAAACCTGATCGATGTTGGCCTTGAAGGTGTTGTGTTGGTTCTGGCTGATGGCTCTGAACGCAGCGGCGCAGATTTGCGCACCATTGTTGAGGAGGCAGTTTCAATCCGCACAACCATTGAAGGTTTCCATTCGCGCTATCCTATTGAGATTCTCGAGCAGGCGGCCATTGCCGGCGCATTGAACCCTGAAGTCATTTCCACCACCGAAAAAGCTGAAGGGGCCGCAACCTATATTGCCAAACGCTTGGATGCCATTGCCGATGAAACAGATCGTGGCTGGCACGGCCTTGCTGCATCAGATGGCGGTTTGATTTTTGAACGCACATTGCGTGGCGTGAAAGAAAGCTGGCATGTGGATGGCAAGTTGATCGGTTCACAAGATGCTATCCGCTTGGATCGTAAAACGGCTCATCTGCAAGAAATTTATGCGCGTTCATGCAAGCTGCGCCGCAAGGATGCTGAAACGCCTGTGCATGGGCCAATGTCGCTTTTGGAAAGTGTGTTTGCAGCGGGGCGCAAAGGCGTTTCCATGCAACGCTATAAAGGCCTTGGCGAAATGAACCCTGATCAATTGTGGGAGACAACACTTGATCCTAATGCGCGTTCCTTGCTGCGGGTTAAAGTTGCTGCGATGGATGATGCAGACGACCTGTTCACAAAATTAATGGGCGATGTGGTTGAACCGCGCCGCGAGTTCATTGTGAACAACGCATTGCAGGTGGCAAATTTGGACGTGTGAGTGAAGGGACGATTTTTTCATTCGCCCTTCTCCTATCGGGAGAAGGTGGCCGAAGGTGGGTTGAGGGCCAAGGCGAAAGCCTTGGTGACCTAAACACAGAGCTTGTTGTTCTTGGGCTGATGCCCCAAGCCCTCATCCGCCTTTCAGGCACCTTCCCCTGACGGGGGAAGGGTGATAGGGTTTTAAAAAATTCAAACACCATAAGGAAACCTTCCCATGCCATCCACAATCAAAGGTCCAGCAATTTTTCTTGCACAATTTGCAGGAGATCAAGCGCCGTTCAATTCATTTAAATCCATTTGCAAATGGGCGGCATCGCTTGGTTATAAAGGCGTGCAAGTGCCCACTTGGGATGGCCGTTTGATTGATTTGAAAAAAGCTGCCGCATCCAAAACCTATTGCGATGAGTTAAAAGGCACGGCCGCTGAATTTGGTTTGGAAATCACTGAGCTTTCAACCCATTTGCAAGGCCAGCTTGTGGCAGTAAACCCCGTTTATGATGAAGCCTTTGATGCCTTTGCGCCAAAAGAAGTGCAGGGCAACCCGAAGGCCCGCCAAGCGTGGGCTTGTGAACAAGTGAAACTGGCGGCGGCGGCTTCCAAACATTTGGGCCTCACCTCGCATGTATCCTTCACCGGCGCACTGTGCTGGCCTTATCTCTATTCATGGCCGCCACGCCCAGCTGGCATGATAGACGAAGGCTTTGCCGAACTGGCCCGCCGCTGGAAGCCATTGCTGGATGTGATGGACGAAAACGGTGTGGATGTGGGGTTCGAGATCCACCCCGGTGAAGACGTGATGGATGGCATAACCTTTGAAATGTTCTTGGAAAAGCTGAAAGGCCACAAGCGCTGCCAGATCAATTATGATCCATCACATTTCGTGTTGCAGCAATTGGATTATCTCGATTTCATCGACATTTATCATGAACGCATTTGTGCCTTCCATGTGAAAGACGCTGAGTTTAACCCCAATGGCCGCCAAGGCGTATATTCGGGCTTCCAAAATTGGACACAGCGGGCAGGGCGCTTCCGTTCCTTAGGCGATGGCCAAGTGGATTTTTCGGGCATTTTCTCCAAGCTTTCGCAATATAATTATAAATCTTGGGCGGTATTGGAATGGGAATGCTGCCTTAAATCCTCAGATCAAGGTGCCGCCGAAGGTGCACCCTTCATTGCATCGCATATCATCCAAACAACAGGCAAAGCCTTTGATGATTTTGCGGCAGGCGATGGCGTGAATACAGCGCAAATCAAGCGGATGTTGGGGATATAGTTTAATTTCATTTTCTATTTTTATCGTCATTCCGTGCAAGCGACCTGAATGCGCCAGCATTCAGCGCGCGACACGGAACCCAGCTTTCGATCAACGCGCGCTGTGCCAAAGCTGGATCCTGTGTCGCGCCTCCGCTGCGCTGCGGCTTGCACGGGATGACGGAATAGAAAATATGATGTTTTCTTGCCCACTAGCAAAACCCATCCCCGCGCACTATCTTACGTCCCAGAGGATTACCCCATGGCCATGACTGCCCACGATATTGAACGCTTCATCAAAGACGCTTTGCCCGATGCGATTGTCGAAATCAGCGATTTGGCGGGCGACGGCAACCATTATTCAGCCAATGTAATCTCTGCCAGTTTCAAAGGCAAAAACCGTGTGCAGCAGCACCAAATGGTCTATGCCGCCCTCAAAGGCAACATGGGTGGCGTGTTACATGCGTTGGCCCTACAAACTTCAGCACCACAGGAATGAACATGACAAACATCCACACCCAAATTGATAACGAAGTAAAATCCAACGACGTTGTGCTTTACATGAAGGGCAATGCCGATATGCCGCAATGTGGCTTCTCGGGCCGCACCGTGCAAATTTTGCAACACCTCGGCGTTCCATTCAAAGATGTGAATGTTTTGGCCAACGACGAAATTCGCCAAGGCATTAAAGATTACACCAATTGGCCAACGGTGCCCCAGCTTTACGTCAAAGGCGAATTTGTGGGCGGCGCTGATATTGTGATGGAAATGTATCAATCAGGCGAGTTGAAACAAATGCTGGCCGATAAAGGCGTGGCCACAGCATAATGCTGAAGCTTTACGCCGCAGCCGGAACCTGTTCTTTGGCCACCGCCATTGCGCTGGAAGAGGCGGGCGCGGAATATGAACTGGTGATGTTGGATTTTGCCGCGGGCCAGCAGCGCGGCGCGGACTTTCTTGCGGTGAACCCCAAAGGCCGCGTGCCTGCTTTGCTCACGGATCATGGCTTGATCACGGAGAACGTGGCGCTGCTCGCATTCATCGCGCAAAGCTTTGCCGATAAGAACTTAGGCCCGAAAGATCTGGTTGGGTTTGCCCAAATGCAAGCCTTCAACGCCTATCTTTCATCCACTGTGCATGTGAACCACGCGCATAATCGGCGCGGTTATCGCTGGGCCGATGATCCGTCAGTGATTGAAGCCATGCGCTTGAAAGTTCCACAAAATATGAACGAAAGCTATGCTTTGCTGGA
>JAYUHQ010000172.1:0-12408 GCA_043766895.1 Aestuariivirga sp. | reverse complement strand
AAAATGAAAGATGCTGGCATTGATGCAGTTTACATGGGCGGTTATCACCCAGAAGGCGCTTTGATTTTGAAGCAACTTCGTGAACAAGGTTCGCAAGCTCAAATGCTTTCGGGCGACTCGATGAACAACAAAGAATTTTGGACAATCGCTGGCGACGCTGCAAAGGGCATGATCTTCACATTCGCGCCTGAACCACGCGCAATTCCAGAAGCAAAAGACATTGTTGCCAAGTTCAAAGCCGCTGGCTTTGATCCAGAAGGCTACACACTTTACACATACGCTGCCATTCAGATGTATGCACAAGGTGCAACTGCAACAAAGTCAACCGATAGCAAGACAATTGCAACATGGCTTCGTGCTGGCAATGAAATGAAAACCGTTCTTGGCCCAATCAAGTTGGACAAGAAGGGCGATCTGATCGGCGCTAAGTATGTTTGGTATAAGTTCGATGCCGGCACATATGCTGAAGACGATTCAATCAACTAAGATTTATCTTGTTTGATGAGAGCCCGTGCGATTAACTTCGCACGGGTTCTTTTTTTGGAGTAGGCTAACTTTGTTTGCATTTCTCAAATTAGTCATCCCGACGAAAGTCGGGACCCAGAAAAAGCGATGTGGAGCTAAAAATCTTGCACTGCGCAAGTTGTTCTGGGTCCCGACTTTCGTCGGGATGACTGCAATTGGGAAATCGGCTTTTGTATCATTTTTAATTCTGTTTCTCTCCCTTCCTGCCCATTCCGAAATCATCATTGGCGTGGCAGGCCCGTTTTCGGGACAATACCAAAGCTTTGGCACACAAATGTTGAACGGTGTAAAAGCAGCCGTTGACGCAGCCAACGCCACGGGCGGCATCAATGGCGAAAATCTTTCCATCATCAGTGCTGACGACCAGTGCGACAACCGCAAAGCCGAAGATGCGGCGCAAATGCTAATCAACCAACGGGTGGATGTGGTTATTGGTCATTATTGTTCCTATCCATCACTGGCGGCAGCAAAACTTTATGCCAAGGCAGGAATTACATTGATCTCTCCTACAGCCAGCTTGCCTGCTTTGACCACGTCTGGCCTTGGTAATGTGGTTCGCTTGGCCCCGCGCGATGACATGCAAGGCGCATTTGCAGCAAAGCGCATTTTGCAAAAGCGTTCAGATGCCAATGTGGCGGTTTTGGATGATGCAACGCCAAATAACAAAGCCATCGCCGCACAATTTGTTCAGGCTTATGGCAAACCACCAAGTTTGGCGACCAGCATTGAACCTGATGCCAAAGATTTTTCAGGCTTTCTGGCCCAGATCAAAGCCAAGCAGATTTCAACTTTATTCTTCGCCATGAGTGCTAGCGATGCTGGCCATATTGTCGCCCAAGCGCAAAGGATGGGTTTGGAGCTAAAATTCTATGGCTCAGATGCGCTTTTGGCCGATCAATATTGGGAAGCCACGGGCAGCGCTGGAGAAAACACTATGGTAAGCTTTGCCCATGATCCGCAACATGAGCCCGCTTCACACCCTGTTACTGCGGCGCTTAAAATTGCTGGCCAATCTGCCGATGGGGCAACCCTTCCCAGTTATGCGGCAGTGGAGCTTTTTGTGGCTGCCGCCAAAGCCAAAGGCCCCCACGCTGGCCTGGAAATCAGCACATGGTTGAAGCAGGGGCAAACGATTGATACCGCCATTGGCCAATTGCAATTTGATGCCATGGGGGATGCAAAAAATCTGAATTTCACGTGGTTTGCATGGCATGACGGAACATACCAAGCTATTGTGCCACAAAATTAGGGGTTGAAAATATGCGTGCTTTTTTCGTTCAAATAAAATGCGAGTTGGGCAAAGCCTATGCCGTGGCCAATGCCATAGCAGATTCTGAAATTGCATCTGAAATATTTTCCACCGCTGGCGAATATGATCTGCTGGTGAAGTTTTATCTGGCAGATGGGGAAGATATTGGTCATTTTATTGCCCAAAAGGTGCAAACCATTGCGGGCATCCGTGACACGTTTACAATCGTCACTTTCAAGGCCTTTTAAAGAACTGGTAAGCCGCCAGTCAATTTGTTAGATGAAGCCCAATTCACCTTTAAAGGCTGTCGCATGATCCCGCGTTATACCCGTCAAGAAATGGCCCAAATTTGGGCCCCTGAAACTCGCTACAAAATCTGGTTTGAAATTGAAGCTCATGCGGCCGATCAAATGGCAACCCTTGGCATTGTGCCAAAGGAAGCTGCTGCCAAAATTTGGGCCAAGGGCAAAGACGCGGAATTTGATGCGGCCCGCATAGATGCCATTGAAGCTGAAGTTAAACATGATGTGATTGCGTTTCTTACGCATCTGTCTGAAATCGTTGGGCCAGAAGCGCGCTTTGTGCATCAGGGCATGACATCATCAGATGTGTTGGATACCTGTTTTAACATTCAATTGGTTCGCGCAGCAGATATTTTGTTGGCAGATTTGGATGAGTTGTTAGAGGTTCTAAAAAAGCGCGCGCTGGAACATCAGAACACAGTTTGCATTGGCCGCAGCCATGGCATCCACGCTGAACCCGTAACATTTGGTTTGAAACTGGCCTTTGCTTATGCCGAATTTGAACGCGCCAAAAAGCGTTTGATTGCCGCGCGTGAAGATGTGGCCACCTGCGCCATTTCTGGTGCGGTGGGCACATTTGCCAATATCGACCCATCGGTTGAGGAATATGTAGCGGCGAAATTGGGCTTGAAACCAGAACCCGTTTCCACCCAAGTTATTCCGCGTGATCGCCACGCCATGTATTTTGCAACACTTGCCGTGATTGCCAGTTCAGTTGAACGCTTGGCCACAGAAATTCGTCATTTGCAACGCACTGAAGTTTTGGAAGTGGAGGAATATTTTTCTCCCGGCCAAAAGGGTTCATCGGCCATGCCGCATAAGCGCAACCCGGTGCTTACAGAAAATCTAACAGGCTTGGCGCGGCTTGTGCGTTCGGCCGTAACACCTGCCATGGAAAATGTGGCCCTTTGGCATGAACGTGATATTTCGCATTCATCGGTTGAACGCGGCATTGGGCCAGATGCAACGGCGCATTTGGATTTTGCCTTGAAGCGGCTTTCGGGCGTTGTTGAAAAGCTTCTGGTTTATCCTGAAAATATGCTGCGTAATATGAATAAGCTTGGCGGGCTTATCCATTCAGGGCGTGTGTTATTGGCACTCACGCAAAAAGGCATGAGCCGCGAGGCTTCCTATTCTGCGGTGCAACGGTGCGCCATGCCCGTATGGCGCGGCCAAGGCCAGTTTTTAGATTTACTGAAGGCAGATGCAGAAGTTGCGGCCCATCTTTCACCCACAGAAATTGAAGCGCTGTTTGATCTTGGGTATCACACCAAACATGTGCAAACAATTTTCAATCGCGTTTTCGGTAAGGCTGCTTAACCTATGTTGAATACACCACTTGCTGGCACCACCGTGCACACAATTACCACCACTGAAGATTTGGCCAAGCATTGTGCCATTTGGGCCAATGAAAAATTCGTAGCGGTTGATACTGAATTTCTGCGCGAGACAACCTATTATCCAAAGCTGTGCTTGATCCAGGTTGCTGGTGCAGATGTAGCCGCCGTAGTTGATCCACTGGCGGATGGAATTGACCTTGCGCCCTTCTTTGCGTTGATGGCTGATGAAAATGTTTTAAAAGTGTTTCACGCTGCAAAACAAGATTTTGAAATTCTCTACATGTTAGCAGGTGCCCTGCCCCGCCCGGTGATGGATACGCAGATCGCAGCTATGGTCTGCGCGTTTGGTGACCAAGTTGGTTATGAAGCCATTGTGCGCAAACTTGTGGGCGCTGCCATTGATAAATCTTCACAATTTACTGATTGGTCGCGCCGGCCGCTGACCCATAAACAACAAACTTATGCGCTTTCAGATGTGACGCATCTTCGCGTGGTGCATGAAAAGTTGTCTGAATTGATCGCAGCCAATGGCCGCGAAAAATGGTTGGAAACGGAATTGGCTTCGTTGGTTGATCCGGCCACATATAAAGTTGATCCGGAACAAAGCTGGAAGCGCATTAAGGCGCGCATTCAGAACAAAAAGCAGCAGGCGGTTTTAATGTCTGTTGCGGCTTGGCGTGAGCGCGAGGCCCAAACGAAAAATGTTCCACGTGGTCGCATTTTAAAAGACGAAGCAGTGGCCGAGATTGCCATTCAAATGCCACGTAACCCACAAGATGTGAATGAGTTGCGTTTGGTTTCCAAAGGTACTGGTAATTCTGCAATGGGCTCAGCACTTCTTAAAGCTGTGGCAGATGGATTGGCACGCGACCCTAAAACCATTCCAGAAGGCAAAGGCCGCGCCGAAGAAATGTCAACATCAGCGCAAGCAGCAGCTGAGGTGTTAAAGCTGGCGCTGAAAGTGGTTTGCGAAAGCGAAGGCATTGCGCCAAAGCTTTTAGCTTCAAGCGCCGATATTGACCAATTGGCCATCGACGACAAAGCCGCCATTCCCTTGCTTGAAGGGTGGCGCTTTGAAAAGTTTGGAAAAGTTGCGCTTGATATTAAACACGGCAAGGCCGGCATTGGTTTGCAAGGCGGCAAGGCCTTTGTGTTTTCGCGTTAAGTTGACTTAACCCAAAACAATTTTCGGCACACAATCAAGTTCGCTGGCCAATTCGGCCAAACGCTTTTCCACCCGCTCGCCCATCAGGTCTTTCAGCTTTCCTGGCAGGGTAAGCATCAGTGTTTTGTTCGCTGCTACTTTTAAGCCGATTTTTGGCAAATGCCCCGGCATTGCGGCTGAGAGCACATAAGCCAATTTGAACATCGAACTGATCAGGTGGGCGCGGTCTATGTGCCGTTGATCCAGAAGTCGCGTTAGGCCATCTGCCAAACCATCGCCATCATAGCGATAAAAAACTGTCAGCGCCAAAAATACACGGCCGGGATGATCAACGCCCACAAAAGCCGCTTGCGAAATCATGCCTAACGATCGATCTGCACGATAGTCAGGGTGGGCGCGCCAACCAATATCGGCCAACAAGCATGAAGCATAACGCAGACGCATTTCTTCGTCGTTCTCTTCAATTTTGCCTTTTCCGAAAAGTTGGTCTGTCCAATCGCACAGCTCAAGCTCGTGGGCGGGAGAGCGTGCATAACGCCTAGCAAAATCCCAACACGAGGAAAGCAGCGCATCTGCCGACATTTTCTTGCGCGGCAATTTTGAATAAAGCAAACCTTCGCGCACACCATAAACCGAGATCACCACATCTTTGGCTTTGCCAAAATGCATCAACCGATCCAGCACCATTGCGCCATAAGGAAGAGTATCCACCCGCGCCTTGGACATGTCTTTGACATCTTTCAGCGATGTTGGGGTAAGGCCTGCCATCAATTCTGAAATGCCTTCGGCTTGTTTGCGGCTCATTTGATAATGGTGCAACACGTGTAACGGATAATCCAACTGCGCCATGTGAATGCGGGCCAAATTACGCCAAGCGCCGCCCACTGCATAAAAGGTGCGGCCATTCAATTTTTCTAAAATGGGCGCTTTGATCAGATAGTCATCAACAATTTTTTGGGCGCGTTCCATGTTGCCGCCCGACAAATCAATCAGGCGCAGCGGCCCGATGGGCAGCGTTATACCATCATTCAGTTTGCCATTTTTAATATCGATCAACTCAAGCGAACCGCCGCCCAAATCGCCCGCCAAACCATCGGCTTCGGGTGTACCCGATAAAACCCCCAGGGCAGCAAAGCGCGCCTCTTCTTTGCCGGTCAAAACTCTAATTCCCGCGCCCAAGGCGCGTTCGGCTTGTTCGATAAAGTCTTCGCCATTTTCGGCTTCGCGCGCGGCGGCTGTGGCCACGGCATAAACTTGCTTCACGCCAATTTGTTTGACCAACGTTCGAAATCGACGCAGGGCCGATAACGCGCGTTCAATCGCTGGGCCATTCAAGCGGCCGGTGATGGCAACGCCTTTGCCCAATCCACACAGAATTTTTTCATTGAAGATCGGTGCTGGAGAACGCCGCAAACCATCGTAGACAACAAGGCGCACAGAGTTAGAGCCGATATCGACCACAGCGACCGGCCTATAGCTTGGGTGTTCTGTTCTAAAACCTGAATGCCAACTCACTTTTTACGAGACGCCTTTTTCTTTTCCTTAGACTCCATATTGCCAGTAAGTGCACTGCCGCGTCCAGAGAGAGATGGGTTTTCCATAAAGAATTGGTGTGCGTTGAAAACCGCTTCATTGGCCCTGTGTTCCACCCGAACCGAACTGCCATCAGCCTGCAATGCCCAGCTTTGTTGATTGTCGCGCAGGTTGGCCACCATAATTTGTTCTAGAATTTGTTCGTGAACGGTGGGGTTTTCAATCGGAATTAAGGTTTCCACGCGGCGATGAAGATTGCGCGGCATCCAATCTGCCGAACCGATATAAACTTTTGCTTTGCTGTTGGGCAGGCCGTGGCCAGCGCCAAAACACACAATGCGCGAGTGTTCAAGAAAGCGGCCAATAATGCTTTTCACACGGATATTTTCTGAAAGGCCTTTCACGCCGGGTTTCAAACAGCTTACACCGCGCACCACCAAATCAATTTGCACGCCGGCATTGCTTGCCGCGTAAAGCGCATCGATAATTTCACCATCAACCAACGAGTTCAATTTGGCCCAAATTTGCCCTTTGCGCCCGGCTTTTGCATGTTCAATTTCTTCCTCAATGTGTTGAAGCAATCGATCTTTTAAATTGATGGGCGAGAGCGAAATTTTTTCAAGATCTTCTGGTTGGGCATAACCTGAGATGAAATTGAAAATGCGTGCCGCATCGCGCGTCAACGCGGGGTCGCAGGTAAAGAACGAAAGATCGGTGTAAATCTTGGCCGTGATGGGGTGATAATTGCCCGTGCCAAAATGCACGTATGATCGCATGGTGCCTGCCTCGCGGCGCACCACCATGGAAACCTTAGCGTGGGTTTTGAGTTCAATGAAACCGAACACAACTTGCACCCCGGCCCGTTCAAGATCTCTGGCCCATTGAATATTGGCTTCCTCATCAAAGCGCGCCTTCAATTCCACCAAGGCGATGACCGACTTTCCGGCTTCTGCGGCTTTGGCTAAGGCGGCAACGATGGGTGAATTTCGTGATGTGCGATAAAGTGTTTGCTTAATGGCCACCACATCAGGGTCGTTGGCGGCTTGGCGAATGAATTGCACCACCACGTCAAAAGACTCATAGGGGTGATGCACCACAAAATCTTTTTGTCTGATTGCAGCAAAAATATCGCCACCATGGTCGCGCACGCGTTCAGGATAACGCGGAACATACGGCGTGAAGCGCAAATCTGGGCGTTCGTCTAAAATCAATTGCTCGGTATCGGCAAAACCCACCAAGCCTTCGGTCATGATGGTAACATCGCCAGAAACATCAAGCTCTGCCGCGATAAAATTGCGCAAGGGCACCGGGCATTTAGAATCAACTTCCATGCGAATAACAATGCCACGGCGGCGGCGCTTTAATGCACTTTCAAACACGCGCACCAAATCTTCCGCTTCTTCTTCAATTTCTAAGTCACTATCCCGAATAATGCGAAACAGACCAATGCCTTCAACATCATAGCCGGGGAAAAGCCTTGGCAAAAACATCGCCAGCATTTTTTCAAGCATGATGAAGCGAACGGCCTCACCCGGTAAGCGAATGAAACGTTCCAACAATGATGGAATGGGCAACAGCGCCTTCATATGGTTATCATCGCTGCGGCGTTTCAATTCAACCGCCATAACAAAGCCGCGGTTCAAAATGAATGGAAACGGGTGTGCCGGATCAATGGCAATGGGGGTTACGATTGGCAAAATTTGTTCAAGAAACCTTAAATCAAGCCATTCACGCTCAGCTTGCGTGAGGTCTTTTGCGCCAACAATCACAATACCCGCGGCATGCAATTCATCTTTCAATTGCAGCCAGCGGCGATCTTGTTCGGCCATCAATTCTTGGGCACGTTTGCGGATAAGTTCCAATTGCTCTGCGGGTGTTAGGCCATCTTGGCTTAATTCACCCACTTGTTCGCGCATTTGGCCAACAAGGCCCGCTACGCGCACCATGAAAAACTCATCCAGATTATTGCCTGATATCGACAAGAAGCGTAAACGCTCCATCAACGGGTGGGCCGGGTTTCGGGCTTCTTCAAGCACCCGCATGTTGAATTCAAGCCACGATAGCTCGCGGTTAAAAAAACGATCTGGGCTGTTCAGCAATGGAATGTTTTCACTCATGGGCACCTTGGTATTATCGGATTTTGACAATTGCGTGAAACCTTCTTCAATCTGTCGTAAATAAATCTGGGCCTAGAAATTCAGTTAATACATGGGCCACAAAGGGTCTTGTCACTTCAGCTTTTTCAACAAGCGCCTGTGTGTCAATCACGTCAACCAATTGTCGGGCCGCCGCCAATGACCTGGGCATGCGCAAAATAAGATAGCTGATCAACGACTCATCCACATTGATTTGCCGATCGCCGAAAAGCTTCACCAAAACCCCGCGCAACAGCTGATCATCTGGTGGCAGAATGTTGACGACAGGCAAGGCCCGCAGCCGAGAAGACAAATCTGGCAATTTGATCAGATCATACTGCGGCCAATCGCGCGCTGTGATGAGAATAGACCCCTGCTCTTGCCGCGCAAGATTAAGTGCGTGGAACAGCGTGTTTTCGTCAAATTTTCCGGCTTGCAGATTTTCAATGCAAAGTGCTTGGGTGCCAAGCTGCAATGCGTTGCTGGCCAGATCTTGAGCCTCAATCATTTTGGCATTGGATTTTGTGCACCACACTTGGGCCAAGTGGCTTTTGCCAGAACCTTCGGGCCCCACCAAAACTGCGCCATGGGTTGGCCATTGCGGCCATTGGTCGATTAACGCCACCGCGGCGGCATTGGCTTGTGTCACCAAAAAATCATCGCGTGCCAAAGCGGTTCGATGTGGCAAATCAAGCAAAAGCTGTTGGGGTTTAGTCATGTTCTGCTTCGGCACTGCCGGTATAAAGCTTGCTGCGCAAATAGCGGGCAATGCCATGGCGCACAAAAACCGCAGTTGTCGCTGCCATTGGCACAGCGAGCAAAAGCCCCATTATTCCAAAAATATAGCTAAACGCGAACAAAGCAAACATCAACCACACCGGGTGCAAACCAATAGAGCCGCCGACCAATTTGGGCGAGAGAAAATTACCTTCTAAAAATTGGCCAATGGCAAAAACACCCAACACTGCAAAAATTTGCACTTCATTGTTGGGCCAAAATTGCAATAATCCAACACCGATGGCCGTTGCCCCGCCCAACAATGCACCCACATACGGAATAAACGTCATCAAGCCAGTGGCCAAGCCAATTGAAACACCCGATTTTAAACCCACCAAATAGAGCCCGAGCGCATAAAACAACGCCAGAATTATGCAGACAAGGCCTTGGCCCCGAATATAGCCCGCCATGGATTGGTCAACATCACGCGCAATGGCGCGCACATCTTCCACATGGTCGCGCGGCAGCCAAGCATCAACCTGTTCAACCAGCCGATCCCAATCGGCCAACAGATAAAATGCCACAATGGGCGTGATGATCACAATTGAAGCGGTATTGATCAACGCGCGGCCGCCTGACAATAATGTGGAAAATTGCCCCACAAGCCAAAGCGTTGCAGTGCCAGCAAAGCCGGTAATTTTGCCTTGAATGTCAGCGCCACTGTCGTTCAAATAATCCTTTAGCGATTGGGGTGCTAAATCATTGGCGCTTACCGCCAGTTGCTTCATCAAGGCTGGAACATCAGCCGCAAGCTTTGCCACCGTATCGGCAAAAACTGGCACCACCAAAATCGCAGTGGCCACCAACACAATTAAAAACGCCAGCAAGATGGCCGCTGTGGCCACAATGCGCGGCAGGCCCATTTTTTCCAATCGGTCTGCCACCGGATCAAGAAAATATGCCAGCACGAAACCAGCAACAAATGGCAAAATTATATCTTGCAGATACCACAAGAATAAAATGAACAGCACAAGTGCTGCCAGCCAAAAACCAATTTGCTTCGACATTGTCATGCGTTTGTTGGTCCGTTCATCAGTTTAAGCCAAGCCATCATATAGCCCAGACCAGAACAGCCCGTCAGTGCCAAAACTGCATAAGACGCCACCGCCATGAAAAGCGATGCCTGCCAGCCAAGACTGAGCAGACCTAACACACACACCACAAACGCAATTTGCAAAACGGTGTTGGCTTTGCTGATCATCAATGGTTTTACTTCAACAGGCCTGTTCATCAACCGCAGCAACACCACGCCGCCCACAATAAGAATGTCTCGGGTGATAACAGCAATCACCAGCCAAGCCGGCAAAATTTTAATCACTCCTAACGTTGCATAGGTTGAAACCAACAGCGCTTTATCGGCAATGGGGTCGAGATAGGCGCCAAGTTCTGATTGTGTGCCCGTGGCGCGGGCCAACCAGCCATCCAACCCATCGCTGATGCCGGCAATGAGAAACACCCCAAAAGCCGCACCAAAATCGCCGGAGATCAAAAACCATATCGTCACCGGCACCAATAAAATGCGGCCAATGGTGATAAGATTGGGGATGTTCATTGTGGATTGCAAATTCTCAGCCCCTCACCCAATGTCGCAGGTGGTTCGGCGCGGGCTTAATCTGCATCGCGCAATGTTGCCCACATGCTGCGGTTTTTCAATATGCACTGATCACCCAAAAACCACCCGTCCTTGTTAGGCGAAGGCCCGTTGCTTGCAATGAATTAGCCACATCATCAACCGAGCCTGAATATTTCACTTGCGCTGCTGCACCCTGGGCATCAAGCGAGGTTACATCAACCCCCAAAACACCCGGCGTTGAAAGAATGCGCGCGCGCAATCCATTCCATTCTGAAGGCCCATTAAAAGGAATTGCAACGGCAATGCTGAGCGGGCCAGCGGCGGCATTTTTTGCAGCAATGATTTTGGCCATATCAGATTTGAATTTTTCAATCATCACCTGGTGGATGCGTTGTGCGCCCAAGGCGGCTGAATCATTCAATGTGGCTGTGTCTGCAGTATAGATTTTATCGAATGTCATTTTGCCCAAGGGCGACGTTCCAATCATTTTGGCATGAATGCCGCCGCCTGCCACTGGCTCGGCAAAGGCCACCAAAATTGTTTTCACATCATAACGCCTGCGAATTGCTTCAAGCTTTACCGCATTATTTTCAGCCGCTTCTTGCGGTGAAAGTGTTGTGGCATCTTCTTGGTCGCCCAAAGGAATAATCAGCGGAATTTGTGCTTGCGCGGCATGAAGATCAAGCCACGCTTTGCGCCATGGATTATCATCCCACACAACGGTTTTGCCTTCAGATGTCCACACCGGAATAACCAACATGGGTGGCCCCTGCTCGTCTGGCAATTTAACGCCCAACCCTTGCAGCAACGGCTTTATTTTATCGGGCAAAAACCGCACGGTGAATTTGCCTTGATAGCGGCCCGGGCTGATAATTTCCTGTTCAATGGAAAGCGATTTCAAAAGCGGCAAAACTTGTTTTGCATCAAGCTTTGCCAATTCGGCCGCCACATCTGAACTGCCCAGTGTTTCACCCAAATCGGCCAAGGCTTTCAGTTGCACATCAACCAAGGCTTTGTCTTTTGCTGCTGTGGCGCTTGTGCCCGTTTCGTCAATTTCAACCCCCTGCACAGCATAAGGGCTGGTTTCCACGGGGCCAGCGGCCAAGGCTTGGCCCATGCCAAGCCCAAGCAAAAGGGCAATCATTTTAAATCTGAAAAAATTCATCAATCTCTTTGGGCTTTATTCTGGTTCAGAATCTATCTAGAGAACACGCATATCACATTTTTAAGGCAAACTAGCGGCATGGCACAGCCTAAACAAGCACTTCGCAACACTCTCACCTATGCTGATGCGGGGGTGGATATTACGGCGGGCAATGATTTGGTGGAGCTCATCAAGCCATTGGCCAAATCAACACGGCGCAAAGGCTCTAACCCATCATTGGGTGGTTTTGGCGGCTTGTTTGATTTGAAGGCTTGTGGCTTTAAAGACCCGGTCTTAGTGGCCGCCAATGATGGCGTTGGCACAAAATTAAAACTGGCAATTGATGCCAAAATGCATCGTGGCGTTGGCATTGATCTTGTTGCCATGTCAGTCAACGACCTTGTGGTGCAAGGTGCCGAACCGCTTTTCTTTTTAGATTATTATGCCACCGGCAAGCTTGATATTGCGGCCGCGCGTGATGTGATTGCGGGCATTGCTGATGGCTGCAAACAAGCGGGCTGTGCCTTGGTGGGGGGCGAAACCGCTGAAATGCCCGGCATGTATCATGGTGGAGATTATGATTTGGCGGGCTTTGCCGTGGGTGCGGTTGAACGCAAAAAGATTTTGCCTGCAAAAACTGTGGGGGTGGGTGATGTTATTTTGGG
>JAYUHQ010000171.1:0-12447 GCA_043766895.1 Aestuariivirga sp. | reverse complement strand
CCTTGCTTTTGGAACTTAAATAGAACATATTGCAAACATGAACAGAACATCTGTTCAATTTGGTTCTTGGGTTCACATAGGATAGAAGGAGTTTCACGTTATGGGGCAAGCTGTTTTGAAAGTTGTTGAGAATACCGGAATGGATAAAAGCAAGGCATTGGAAGCTGCGTTGAGCCAAATTGAGCGCGCCTTCGGCAAGGGCTCGATTATGAAATTGGGGGCCAACCAGGCCATGGAAGTGGAAGCAATTTCCACGGGTTCATTAAGCCTTGATATCGCTCTTGGCATTGGTGGCCTTCCCAAAGGTCGGGTTATTGAAATTTATGGGCCTGAATCATCAGGCAAAACCACTTTGGCTTTGCAAACAATTGCGGAAGCCCAAAAAGTGGGTGGCATTTGCGCCTTTATTGATGCGGAACATGCCTTAGATCCGATCTATGCGCGCAAATTGGGTGTGAATATTGATGAATTGTTGATTTCGCAACCTGATACGGGTGAGCAGGCCTTGGAAATCGCCGATACATTGGTGCGTTCTGGTGCGGTTTCAATGCTGGTCATTGACTCGGTTGCAGCGCTGACACCGAAGGCCGAACTTGAGGGTGAAATGGGCGATAGTCTGCCTGGCCTTCAAGCACGATTGATGAGCCAAGCTTTACGCAAACTTACGGCTTCAATTTCAAAATCTAACACCATGGTTGTGTTCATCAACCAAATTCGTATGAAAATTGGTGTGATGTTTGGCAGCCCTGAAACCACCACAGGCGGCAACGCTTTGAAATTTTATGCCTCGGTTCGTTTGGATATTCGTCGTATTGGCGCCATTAAAGATCGGGAAGAGGTTGTGGGTAACCAGACCCGCGTGAAGGTTGTTAAAAACAAGGTGGCACCGCCGTTCAAAATGGTGGAATTTGACATCATGTATGGTGAAGGCATTTCTAAGGTTGGCGAGCTTGTTGACTTGGGCGTGACTGCTGGCGTGGTGGAAAAATCGGGTTCTTGGTATTCTTACAGCGGCGAACGCATTGGCCAAGGCCGCGACAATGCAAAAGCGTTTTTGAAACAAAACGTTGATATGGCAACCAAAATTGAAGCGGCAATTCGCGCCAATGCAGGTTTGATCGCCGCCAAGATTACCCATGGTTCAACAAAAGATGATGATGATGACGGTGAGGCTTGATTTTATAAAAAGCTAACCCATCTGTTGTTTGTAAGTTCGTTTCCCATCCCCTGTTTTCAACCCCAGTTGGGTTGAACTTCGGTAGGTTTGCCCCACAGCCTGCCGGCCCAGCCCCTGAAGCCTTTGTGCGTCAGGGGCTTTTTTGTCTGGGCTCGGGCCTGCATAAATTCTGGACGTTTGCGAATTTGCGCCTTATGAGTGCGCCAATCTTTCAACCCTATCGTTTCGGATGACCCCATGACTGGCCTTGCACAAATTCGTTCAACATTTTTGGATTATTTTAAGAAGCAGGGCCATGAGATCGTTGCCTCTTCGCCTTTGGTTCCCCGCAATGACCCCACATTGATGTTTGCCAATTCTGGCATGGTGCAATTTAAAAACGTGTTTACGGGGGCTGAAAAACGCCCCTATAGCCGCGCCACCACGGCGCAAAAATGTGTGCGCGCTGGCGGCAAACACAATGATTTGGACAATGTTGGCTATACGGCACGCCACCACACTTTTTTTGAAATGCTGGGCAACTTTTCGTTCGGCGACTATTTTAAGCCCCAAGCCATTGAATGGGCTTGGAACCTGATCACCAAGGAATATGGTTTGGATAAAAACCGCCTTTCAGTGACAGTTTATCATGAAGATGATGAGGCCTTTGATCTTTGGAAGAAAATTGCGGGCCTGCCAGACAGCCGCATCATTCGCATTCCCACAGCCGATAATTTTTGGGCCATGGGGGATACTGGGCCATGCGGGCCCTGTTCAGAAATATTCTTCGATCACGGAGACAAGATCTGGGGCGGCCCCCCAGGCTCAGCCGAGCAAGATGGCGATCGTTTCATTGAAATTTGGAACTTGGTGTTCATGCAATATGAACAGCAAAGCAAAGACGTGCGGGTTAGCCTGCCCAAGCCTTCCATCGACACCGGCATGGGGCTTGAGCGGATCTCGGCTGTGTTGCAGGGCACCCATGATAATTATGAGACAGATTTGTTCCGCTCTCTCATTGCAAACATTGTTGAACATACCGGTGTGCCCGCCACGGGCGATGCCAAGGCCTCTAACCGCGTGATTGCTGATCATTTGCGCGCCACATCTTTTTTGATTGCTGACGGGGTTTTGCCTTCGAATGAAGGCCGCGGTTATGTGTTGCGCCGCATTATGCGCCGGGCCATGCGCCATGCGGAATTGTTGGGCGTGAAAGAGCCATTGATGTGGAAACTGGTTCCCGCCTTGGTGCGCGAAATGGGTTCGGCCTATTCAGAATTGGTGCGTGGCCAAGCCATGATTACAGAAACACTGAAACTGGAAGAAACACGCTTTCGCAATACATTGGTGCGTGGTCTTAAACTTTTGGATGAAGAATCTTCGGCCCTTGTCAATGGCGATACATTCTCAGGCGAAACGGCATTTAAGCTTTATGACACATTTGGCTTTCCGCTGGATTTGACTCAAGACGCGTTGCGCGCCCGTGGCATTGGTGTGGACGGCGAGGCTTTTGCCAAATCTATGGCCAAACAAAAGGCTGATGCGCGTGCGGCATGGAAGGGTTCAGGCGAAGCCAAAACCGACACTGTGTGGTTTGAAATTCGCGAACGCGTGGGCGGCACAGAATTTTTAGGCTATGACACGGAAACGGCCGAAGGTGAAGTGATGGCTTTGGCCAGTGATGGCAAAGATGTGACGGTTTTGCACGAAGGCCAAAGTGGTGCCATCATTGTAAACCAAACACCATTTTATGGCGAAAGCGGTGGCCAATCCGGCGATCAAGGCATCATCCGCCGGGCCGATGGCGCATTGTTCCGCGTGAACGAAACGCAAAAGCGTTTGGGTGATGTGTTTGTGCATATGGGCACAGTTGAAAAAGGTTCGTTCCGCGTGGGCGAGGCGGTTGAGCTTGAAGTTGACCACGCGCGGCATTTTGGCAATCGGTCACATCACTCGGCCACGCATTTGTTGCACGAAGCGTTGCGCCGGGTTTTGGGCGAGCATGTGGCGCAAAAAGGCTCGTTGGTTGAACCGGGGCGTTTGCGCTTTGACTTCTCACACGGCAAAGGCATGAGCCAAGACGAAATTTCCAAAGCAGAAGCCATTGCCAATGAAGTGGTGTTGCAAAACGATGCAGTTTCAACACGCCTGCTTTCAGTTGATGCGGCCATTGCCGAAGGGGCCATGGCGTTGTTTGGCGAGAAATATGGCGATGAAGTGCGCGTGGTTTCGATGGGCCGCAATAAATCTGGAGACAAGCGCGCCATCTATTCGTTGGAATTGTGTGGCGGCACGCATGTGGCCCGCACAGGCGATATTGGCTTGATCAAAATCGTTGGCGAAAGTGCTTCGTCTGCTGGCGTACGCCGGTTGGAGGCTTTGGCTGGCGACGCGGCGCGGGCTTATTTGGTGGAACAGGACAGGCGTGTTTTGGCGGCTGCCGCAGCCTTGAAATCATCGCCCGCCGAATTGCTTTCGCGCATTGACAGCCTGTTGGACGATAAAAAACGGCTTGAGCGCGAACTGGCTGATGCCAAGCGCCAATTGGCCATGGGCGGCAGTGCTGCCAAGGCCCAAGATGACATTGAAACGGTGAATGGCACTAAGTTTATCGGGCGCATTCTCAAAGGTGTTGCACCGCAAGATCTTAAAGCCATGGCTGATGCAGGCAAAAACACCTTGGGCAGCGGCGTGGTTGTTTTGGTGGCCCAATCAGACGATGGCAAGGGCGCTGTGGTTGCCGGCGTTACGGCAGACTTGGTTGGCAAATTCAACGCAGTTGAATTGGTCAAAGCCGCATCGATCGCCATGGGTGGCAAAGGCGGCGGCGGCAGGCCAGATATGGCCCAAGCAGGCGGGCCTGAAGGTAGCAAAGCTGAGGCCGCAATGGCTGCGGTGCGGGCGTTGATCTAGTCAACATTTAAAGCGGGAGTGGGCGCAGCATGATGCTTTGCGGCAAGACCGACACAGCCGTCATCCAACACGCTTAGATTGCGTATTCTGCTATATTTCAACTGTTTTTATTAGGGCGTTCTTTACCATTGCGCCCGATACTGAAAGAGAAATCTGCGACGCTTTGGGGGGAAGTGCAGCGGGGCAGAATTGCGGTGGCCGGTTGGGAGGCAACTGTTTTGACCGAGGTATTCAATGGTTCAAATGTTGGCATCACACGCAGCTGGTTATCGGCTTTTACGTGTTATTGCTCTTTTATTTATTCCGATTGCTTACCTTGGATTTGAGTTGGGTGCAGACACCATGCACCAAAACAAGTTAGCCCAAGCCAATCGCAATGGCACAACTTTGGTTGGCCTTATATTTCCGATGATGGTTGATATTGCCTCTGGCTGGAGTGTTTCTGACAAACGTAACGCTTTGTTGGAGCAAGGGCCAGCTTTGGCGGCAAGCGCTGATGTTTCAAGCGAATTTGAACAATTGCAATTGGTTTTGAGCCGATCGAACCCGGACAAACCTTCAATCATGCAAGCGGGTTCTGCGGTTATGGCAGCGATTGGTTCGGGTTCTGGGCTCAATGAAACGGGCAACCGTGAGGCCAATGCCTTGGTGGTGGCCAGCACACAAATTATGCCAGAATTGCTGGCAAACTTTGTGAAGCTCAATCGGCAAGTTGAAAACGCTTCCGCTGATCCACAAAATCTCGACATGAAATTCAATGCCCTGGTTTTCAGTTCTGGCTATCTTGATGCAACCGCGCGTGAATTTGCCGATGGCATTGCAGAAGCGCGAAACCACAGTGATGACACAGTGGCTTACAGTGGTATGGCGCAAAAAGCCTCTGCATTGGTGTTTGATGCATCGCATCTTAAATCACTGCTGTTGTTACAAGATCGTTCGCGCCCTGAAATGGTTCGGTTGTTGCATTCGGCGGTTTTGGAATCTACCCATCATTGGGCCGATAAGGTTATGGAAATTTGGAACGCTGTTGATGCGCGCTTGGGTGTTATTTCAGCGCAACGCCATGCAACATTGATGACATGGATGTATCGCACTCTGGCAATTTCGCTGGGTGCGGTTGTGCTTGGTGCTGGCACTGCTGTGTCGATGTTCCGCTCGACGTTGCGCCAGCTTGACCATATGGAAATTGCACGCAAGGACGCCAATTCTGCACGTGATGACGCCGAACAATCCGCCAAAGAATTGGCTGGCTTGAACGATGATATGGCCAGAATCAACGATGAAATGGCCTTGAATATGAAGATGCTGAAATCGGCCCAAGACCAATTGGTTAAAAAAGGTCGCATGGAGCAGATGGGGCAATTGACAGCCACTATCGCGCACGAATTGCGTAACCCTTTGGGTGCCGTGCGCACGTCGGCATTTTTGTTGGAACGCAAAACACGCGGCAAAAATCTTGGCCTTGAAGGGCAACTGCAGCGCATCAACAATGGCATTACACGGTGTGATGATATTATCACGCAGCTTTTAGATTTTTCACGCAGCAAGCAGGTTGTTACAACTTCTGAAGATTTTGACGCATGGCTTGAACATGTTGTGGCAGAAGAAGCTTTGAAATTGCCTTCAGCGGTTTCAATTTCATGCACGTTGGGGCTGGATCATCTCAATGTGCCATTTGATTCTTCGCGCATGCACCGCGCTGTCACCAACCTGCTTTTCAATGCCAGCGAGGCGATGGTGGGCAATGGCGAAGATCAATCACGATTTGCGGTGCTTCATCCAGAAATTACTGTGACGACCACCATTGATGGCGAGTATGTTGTTTTAACGGTGGGCGACAATGGGCCTGGCATTACACCAGAAAATCTGGCGCGCGTGCGCGAACCACTTTTCACAACAAAAAGCTTTGGAACCGGGCTTGGCTTGCCTGCTGTTGAGCAAATTGTGGCCCAACACGGCGGCATTTTGAAAATTGATTCCGTTCTTGGCCAAGGCGCACGTTTTACAATTCATTTGCCACTTCAAGTACAGAAGGACGTTGCAGCATGAAAAACACTATTTGGTTGGGGATCCATTGAAATGTCAGCTACCGAAGATGCCACAACGGCTTTGACAACAGATTTTTTGTTGCAAATACTCGACAGTTTACCAACGCCAATTTTCGCAAAAGACGCGCAAACCCGGTTTGTCTATTCAAACCGCAAACACAATGAATTGGTTGGCAAACAACTATCAGAACTTTTGGGAAAATCAGACGCTGATTTCTATGAGCCCGATGTTGCTGCTAATTTCTATGCCAATGACAAAAGTGTTCTTGATACAGGGTCTATTTCTTCTGTCGAAGAATTGGCAATGTTTCATAATGGACCCAACAAGCCAGTGCTGACCCGCAAGGCGCGTTTGACGCGGCCTGATGGGGAAGTGTTTATGGTGGGAATGAATTTTGATCTGACTGATTTGAAAAAACGCGAAGAGCAATATCGTGCGTTGGCGGAAACTGTACCAGTTGGCGTTATTCAAATTGAAGAAGATGGCGGCGTGAGTTTTGCCAACCCGTTGCTTTTGGCCTATTTTCAAAAAACCCACGACCAGCTTGATCTTACGGCAATTTCTCAGGCCATTGGAATGCCAGACAATTTTCCGGGCCAAGCTGCACGGTTTGAATGTTCGTTGGTTGACCGTGACAAAAATGAGCGCCGAGTTCTGGTGATCAGTTCGGGCTGGCTGATGTTGTCGAAAGGCAAGAACCGTTCAGCCATTGTGAGCATTGTCGATATTACTGAAAACGCCGAACTGAAGCGTATCAACGAAGAAATTTTGCGCCTGAACCGCGAATTGGCGGGCAGCATGCAAATGTTGAAAGATGCACAAGATGCGTTGGTTAAAAAAGGCCGCATGGAGCAGATGGGCCAATTGACCGCGACAATCGCGCATGAATTGCGCAACCCGCTGGGCGCTGTGCGCACATCAGTATTTTTGTTAGAACGCAAAGTGAAAGATAAGGGATTGGGCGTTGAAAGCCAATTGCAGCGCATCAACAACGGCGTGACGCGATGTGATTCTATCATTACCCAACTTTTAGATTTTTCGCGGACAAAACAACTTGTGTGTCAACCTGATGATCTTGATCAATGGTTGGCCAAGTTGGTCGAAGAAGAATCAAAAAATCTTGCCAGCTGCATTTCGATTGATTGTTATCTGGGCTTGGAGTCGCGCAATGTTGCGTTTGATCCGGCGCGGTTGCAACGCGCTGTTTGCAATCTGATTTCAAATTCAGTTGAAGCCATGGTGGGCAACGGACAAACGCCGTTGGCCGGGGCCAATGCCACGCCACACATTAAAATTTTAACGCGATTGGTTGGCGACTTTGCCGAAATTGAAGTGTTGGACAACGGGCCGGGTATTTCGGCAGAAAATATCGAAAAAATTCGCGAACCTTTGTTTACAACGAAAAGTTTTGGAACGGGCCTTGGTATTCCCGCCATTGAACAGATTGCGGTTCAACATGGTGGGCAGTTGTTAATTTCATCCTCACCTGGCAACGGCGCTTGTTTCACGCTGCGTTTGCCGGTGACGGGCACACGGTCGATGGAGGCAGCATGATGAAAAGTTTGAACATTTTAGTTGTGGACGACGACCGCGATAATGCCAATTCGCTGGGTGAACTTTTCGAAATGGACGGCCACCACGTTGAGGTGGTTTATACCGGACGCGAAGCAATTTTTGCTTATTTGAAAAATGACTTCGACGTGGCTTTTGTAGACGTGATTATGCCCGGCATGAATGGCGTTGAAAGCTTCATGGAAATACGCAAGCTTAGGCCGCAGGCAAATGTTTACATGATGTCGGGCTATAGCGTTGAAGAGCTTTTAAAACAGGCGCTGGCGCAGGGCGCATTGGGCATTTTGCACAAGCCGGCAGACCCCGAAACACTGATTAGGATGGTTAAAGATGTCGGCGAAAATGGTTTGATTGTGGCCCAAGGCATTGGTTCACATTTTGCATCTGAAATTTCTAAACATGCACAGGGCCACGGAACCAATTGTCATGTGATCAACCAAGCGCACGCCTCGCTTGGCCTTTCGATGCATGGTGAAATGGTTGTGTTGGACATGAATTGTGCGCTGATTGATAGCATGGGGTATTATACCAATTTGCGAAAATCTGGAGACATGCCGCCCACCATTATTTTGGCGCCGCAAGCAGAGGTTCCATCAGGCCGCGAAACCTTGCGCGATTTAAATTTAACCGGAATTTTGAACAAGCCGTTCGATCCGGAATATCTGATTTCACAATTACACGCTTTAGCATCTTAAACTTGGAGAAAATAATGGCCCGTAACTTGAATATACTTGTTGTTGATGACGATACTGAAAATGCTGACTCTCTTGCAGAACTTTTTGCTGCTGATAACCACCGCGTGATTGTTGCCTATAATGGCCAACAGGCAATTGATGCTTATGCCGCACAAGACTTTGACTTGAGCTTTTTTGATGTGATGATGCCGGTTAAGAATGGCGTTGAAAGCTTTTTGGAAATTCGTGCAACACACCCTGATGCCAAAGTTTATTTTATGACGGGCTATTCAGAAAGTGATTTGCTTGATCAAGCCCGCGGTGGTGGCGCCATGGGCGTTTTTGGCAAGCCAACTGATCCATCAGCCTTGCTTGATATTGTTGAAAAGCAAGCCGCTTGAACAGCATTAGGCCACGACTGGTTTAAAAGAAGATCAAATGAAAATGCCCGCGAAAGCGGGCATTTTTATAGTGTATTGGCAAAAGTTCGATTTGATTTGAATTATGCCATTGCCAGTTTTAAATTCTCGTCGACAGCGTCGATAAAGCCTTCGGTGGTTAACCACTTTTGGTCTGGCCCCACTAACACAGCGAGATCTTTGGTCATCTTGCCCTGTTCGATTGTGGCAACAGTTACTTTTTCAAGCGATTCAGCAAAACTTGCCAATGCAGCATTGCCATCCAGCTTTGCGCGGTGTTTTAGGCCGCCTGTCCAAGCATAGATACTTGCGGTGGAATTGGTTGATGTGGCTTTGCCTTGTTGGTGCAACCTGTAATGACGCGTTACGGTGCCATGGGCGGCTTCAGCTTCCACAGTTTTGCCATCAGGCGTCAACAACACAGACGTCATTAAACCAAGCGAGCCATAGCCTTGCGCAACCAGATCTGATTGCACATCGCCATCATAGTTTTTACAGGCCCAAATGTAGCCGCCAGTCCATTTCATGGCGCTGGCCACCATGTCATCAATCAGGCGATGTTCATAGGTAATTCCGGCTTTTTCGTAATCGGCCTTGAATTCGGCTTCATAGACGGCTTGGAAAATATCTTTGAAACGACCATCGTAAACTTTAAGAATGGTGTTTTTGCTTGAGAAATAAACCGGCAATTTGCGTTGCAAACCATAGTTGAGCGATGCACGTGCAAATTCAGTAATTGAATCTTCTAAATTATACATGGCCAACGCCACGCCAGCACTTGGGGCTTTGAACACTTCGCGCTCAATCACTTTTCCATCTTCGCCCACAAATTTCATGGTGAGGATTCCCTTGCCGGGGAAGGTGAAATCAGTGGCGCGATATTGATCGCCGTAAGCATGGCGGCCAATGATGATCGGTTGGGTCCACCCGGGCACAAGGCGCGGCACGTTTTGGCAGATGATGGGTTCGCGGAAAATTACGCCGCCCAAAATGTTGCGAATGGTGCCGTTAGGTGATTTCCACATTTCTTTGAGATTGAACTCTTTCACGCGTGCCGCATCTGGCGTGATGGTGGCGCACTTTACGCCCACACCATATTGCTTGATGGCATTGGCAGCGTCGACGGTGACTTGATCGTTCGTGGCATCACGATGTTCCATGCCCAAATCATAATATTTCAAATCAATATCAAGATAAGGCAAGATCAGCTTGGTTTTAATCAGATCCCAGATTATCCGCGTCATTTCATCGCCATCGAGTTCAACAACAGGGTTTGCGACTTTGATCTTTTTCATGGGAGCTGCCTTTTATCTTCGGTTGTGTTGAGGCGCTATAGCAGGGCGTTTGGCGCACCGCAATTCAGATGGCTTGGCCTCTATGAAAATATATACATGTTGGCTTTGGCACTTGTATGAATTGCGGGGCTCGCATATTCCGGAATGATCAAATCAGGACGTGATAATGACTGAACTGAGCGCCCAAACCAACAAGCCTAAACAGTTGAATTTTGTCTCAAGTTTTTTTGCAAAGCTTGGCCCTGGCCTCATTGCTGGGGCTGCTGATGATGATCCATCTGGCATTGCCACATATTCTATTGCGGGCGCGCAATTTGGCACGCAACTTTTATGGACGGCGTGGTTCACGTGGCCGTTAATGGCCTTTGTGCAGATGATGTGCGCGCGCATTGGCATGGTTACGGGGATGGGATTGGCAGGTGCTTTAAGCGCTAAATTTCCAAAACCCGTGATGATGGTGGTGTGTGTATGTTTGCTTATTGCCAACACAATTAACGTGGGCTCTGATCTTGCGGGCATGGCCGATGCGGCTGAACTTTTGACGGGCGTGAGTTCACATATTTTTGTGGTTTTGCTGGGTGTGGGCATTGGTTGGGCCGTTATCCGCTTTCGCTATCACCAAATTGCGAATGTATTGAAATGGTTGGCGATGGTTTTGGGGGCCTATATCATTGCGGGCTTTCTGATCAAGCCAGATTGGGCGGCAGTGTTCGGAAGTTTTACAAAAGTTTCAATTCCCCGCAACGGCGGCATGGCCATGATTGTTGCAATATTTGGAACGACGATCAGCCCCTATCTATTCTTCTGGCAGGCAGCGCAGGAGGTGGAAGAAGAACGCGCCAAGGGCCGTCGTATGTTGAAGAACAGGCAGGGTGCTAGCAGCAAAGAGATTGAAGACCGCATTGTTGACGTTGGCGTTGGCACTTTCTTTTCAAATCTGGTGATGTTTTTTGTCATTTTGTGCACGGCGTTAACGCTGAACGCCCATGGCATTACGCAGGTTTCATCATCGCGCGATGTTGCCCAAGCTTTGCAGCCATTGGCTGGAAATGCCGCGATGCTGCTTTATACCTTAGGCATTATCGGGGTTGGTCTATTGGCTATTCCCACACTGACCGGGTCTGCTGCCTATGCGTTTTCAGAAACGTTTCGATGGCGCAGCGGGCTTGATGAAAAGTGGTGGCAAGCGCGGGCGTTTTATGGCGTGATTGTGCTTTCCACCACCGTTGGCATTGGCATGGATTTTATCGGCATCAATCCGGTTGCCGCTCTGTATTGGACAGCGGTGATCAACGGAATTCTGGCACCGTTTTTGTTGGTTGGCGTACTGCTGGTTGCGCGTGACAAGACCATTATGTTGGGCCAGCCCAGTTCACGCTTCAGCCAGATTGTTGTGGGATTAACAATTTTAGTGATGTTTGTGGCAGCCATCGGCGTTTTTGTTTTTTGACAGATTCGTACAATCATGGCAGGGCAGGGAGATGGAAACCCCTTCGCCTTCAGCAAATGCCTTTCACTATCCTGCTTATGTAAAATATTTCATCAGCCGCGTTGGGCACAGCTTTGCGTTGCAAATTGTTTCAACCGCGATTGGCTGGCAGGTTTATGCCATAACCCATCAGGCGATTTATTTGGCCTATGTGGGCTTGGCAGTGTTTTTGCCAGTTTTACTTTTGGTTTTTCCATCAGGTTATGTGGCTGATCATTATAATAGGCGCTGGGTTTCTGTTGCCTGCTTTGCACTAGAGGCGATTTCGGCTTTGGGGCTTGTGGTGTTTTCCCTAGGTTCACAAGCTCAGGTTTGGCCGGTGTTTGTTTATCTGTCGTTGCTGGGGGTGGCTTCGGCGTTTGGCAATCCGGCGTCTTCGGCCATTGTGCCTAATCTTTTGTCGAAAGAGGCTTTGCCACAAGGCATTTCACTCAATTCAATCGCGTGGCAAACCTCATCTATTACCGGCCCGGTGATTGGTGGTTTGCTCTATGGTTTTGGGGCCGTTGTACCTTATGCGCTTTCTTTGGTGCTTTTGGGTGTGGGCGTGCTTGCGTTGATATCAATGGGCCATGTTGACCAGCACAAAAATGAACAAAGCGAGGGTGGGCTTGCCACCATGTTGGCGGGCTTTTCGTTCATCCTCAGTGAACCTATTGTGCTGGGTGCCATTTCGCTTGATCTTTTTGCCGTGTTGCTGGGCGGCGCTGTGGCTTTGATGCCAATTTATGCCAGTGATATTTTGCATTTGGATTCTGTGGGCCTTGGCCTGTTGCGATCAGCCCCCGGCGTTGGCGCAATTGTCGTTGGGATTTGGCTTTCAAAATTTGGCATTAAAGACCATGTCGGCAAGATTTTGTTCGTGGCCGTTGGGCTTTCA
>JAYUHQ010000170.1:0-4727 GCA_043766895.1 Aestuariivirga sp. | reverse complement strand
TCAGATAAAGAGCGCGCAACCGTCACAGCCGGATTTGCAAATGAAGTTGACGCCGTAAACCAATAGGCGGCCGTGATATAAAGGCCAACAGTGTATGGTATGGCACTTGGATTAAAGCGCAATCCGCCAAAGATCGTCAGCAGAAGCCCACATGTTGCCACCGCCTCGGCAATCCATTGCCCCGTTCCCCAACGCATTTTTGTTGAGATTTGCAAAATGGGAAGATCAAACATGGCGTGCGCCATCCACACGCCAACAATTGCACCAAGTATTTGGCACAAAACATAAGGTGCCAATCTTGGCCACGCCATTTTGCCCGTCAAACACATGGCCACAGAAACCACCGGGTTAAAATGTGCGCCAGACAAAGGGCCGAATATGCTGATCAGAACAACCAAGATCGCGCCCGTTGGAATTGTATTGCCCAAAAGTGCAATGGCCACGTTGCCGCCCGCAAGGCGCTCACCCATAATGCCAGAACCAACCACGGTCGCCAACAAAATGGCCGAACCGAGGGTTTCAGATACAAATGCGCGAAGTGAAGACGGGCGATTCATTGTTTCTATAAAGCAGCTTTAGTTTTTGTCAGGCGAGCGGAACTAGCATATTGCGTGTGACAGTTTTGTGACAACCCTGCCACTGAACCCTGTTTTGATTACCCCGCTTTCGCCAGGTTCCTCAACACAAACTGCAAAATGCCGCCGTTGTTATAATAGTCAATCTCATCCAGCGTATCGATGCGGCAAAGAACTTCAACCAAAGTCTTGGCCCCATCAGCGCGGGTGATTTCAACCGTCATCATGGCGCGGGGCTTTAGGCCTTGAGCCAATCCGCTGATGGCAATGGTTTCATCGCCTTTCAGGTTCAAGCTCTGCCAGCTGTCACCCGCTTTGAATTGCAAAGGCACAACGCCCATGCCCACCAAGTTTGAACGGTGAATGCGCTCAAAGCTTTGTGCAATAACCGCGCGCACGCCAAGCAAGGTTGTGCCTTTTGCTGCCCAATCACGTGATGAGCCGTTGCCATATTCAACGCCCGCAAAAACCACCAAAGGCGTGCTGGTCGATTGATATTTCATGGCTGCATCATAGATGCTCATTTCAGCGCCATCAGGTTGGTGCAGCGTAAGGCCACCTTCTTTAACAGCACCATCAGCACCTTTGACCATATGGTTCTTAATGCGAATATTGCCAAATGTGCCGCGCATCATCACTTCATGGTTGCCGCGCCTTGTGCCAAATTGGTTGAAATCTGCAAAGGCCACACCATTGGCCGTTAGATATTTGCCCGCTGGCGAATTGGCCTTGATGGAGCCCGCCGGAGAGATGTGGTCTGTGGTGATCTTGTCGCCAAACAAGCCCAGAATTTTGGCGCCTTTGATATCCGTAATAGGCTTAGGCTCCATCACCATGCCAGTAAAATAGGGCGGGTTTTGCACATAGGTTGATTTGTTGTCCCACGCATAGGTTTCACCCTTGGTGGTTTTAACGGCGCGCCAATTCTTGTCGCCCTTGAACACATCAGCATAACGCGATTTGAACATTTTCGCATTCACGTTTTTATCGATGAAGCTTTGAATTTCTTTGTTGGATGGCCAGATGTCTTTGAGAAAAACCGGCTTGCCCTTTTTGTCCATGCCCAGCGGTTCTGTCGTCAAATCAATCTGTGTGGAACCCGCCAACGCATAAGCCACAACCAGTGGCGGCGATGCCAAATAAGCTGCCTGAACATCAGGCGAAACCCGGCCCTCAAAGTTGCGATTGCCGGAAATCACCGCCGAAGCCACGATGCCATTGTCATTGATGGCTTTTGAAATTGCCGGATCAAGCGGACCAGAATTGCCGATGCATGTGGTGCAGCCATAGCCCACCAGATAAAAGCCAATCTTGTCCAGTTCCTTTTGCAAACCAGCCTTGGCCATATATTCAGAAACCACTTGGCTGCCCGGCGCGAAAGATGTTTTCACCCAAGGTTTGGATTGCAAGCCAAGCGCTGCTGCCTTTTTTGCCAACAAGCCAGCGCCAATCAGCACAGATGGGTTAGATGTGTTGGTGCAGCTGGTGATCGCAGCAATCACCACATCACCATGGCCAATATCAAAGTTCTTGCCTTCAACCTTCACGCGCTTGGCTTGTTCGCCAACTTTGTTGAAGCCTGCCTTATCTTTTGGCGCATCCAAGGCTGAACGGAAGCCTGATTTGATCTCGCCCAATGGCGTGAATTTTTCAGGGCGATTGGGGCCAGCCATGGCTGGCATAACGGTCGAAAGATCAAGACTTAAGGTATCAGTAAACACCGGCTCATCTTTTGTGACGAAAAGGCCCTGCGCCTTGGCATATTTTTCAACCAGCGCCACTTGGCTTTTCTTGCGACCAGAAAGTGTGAGATATTCCAGCGTTACTTTATCAACGGGGAAGAAGCCGCATGTTGCGCCATATTCTGGCGCCATGTTGGCGATGGTGGCACGATCAGCCAACGTTAACGCTGAAAGGCCCGGGCCAAAGAATTCAACAAACTTGCCAACAACACCTTTTTTGCGCAGCATTTGGGTCACCAGCAACACAAGATCAGTTGCTGTCAAACCCTCTTTCAATTTGCCAGTAAATTTGAAGCCAATCACCTCTGGCAACAACATCGATTGCGGCTGGCCAAGCATGGCAGCTTCCGCTTCAATGCCACCAACACCCCAACCCAAAACGCCAAGGCCGTTGACCATTGTGGTGTGGCTGTCTGTGCCCACAAGTGTATCGGGATAAGCAACGGTGATTTTTTTGCCTTTGTATTTCTCATCGCGCGTCCACACAGTTTGCGAAAGATATTCAAGGTTCACTTGGTGGCAAATGCCAGTGCCGGGCGGCACCACGCGGAAGTTTTCAAAGGCGCCCTGCCCCCATTTCAAAAACTTATACCGCTCTTCGTTTTGTTCATATTCGCGCTTCACATTTGCGGCCAGCGCTTTGCTGTTGCCAAAACTATCGACCACAACAGAATGGTCGATCACCAGATCAACCGGCACCAGTGGATTAATTTTTTGCGCGTTGCCCTTAAGCTGTTGCATGCCATCACGCATGGCAGCCAGATCCACCACGGCAGGAACGCCCGTAAAATCTTGCATTAAAACGCGGGCGGGCCTGAAGCCCACTTCCTTGTCGTCTTTGCCTTTGTTGGAAAGCCACGCCACAAAACCTTGAATGTCGGCTTTGGTCACTGTGCGATTATCTTCATTGCGCAGCAGGTTTTCGAGAAGCACCTTCATCGAAGCCGGCAATGCCGAAATCCCCTTTAAGCCATTTTTCTCGGCCGCCTTCAGGCTGAAATAAGTGTAGGTTTTAGAACCCACCTTAAGTGACTTGCGGGATTTGAAGCTATCAAGTGACATGGGAATCCTCGTGCGCTGAATTTGCAGACGGTATAATCATTATTGCAGCGCAACACAAACAGAGACTTACTACTTCGCGCTCAAAACTTTTTCTTCATAGGCGATGGTTTCAGCAATCAATATGCGCCACAAAACTTCAATTGTGTGCAGTGGCACTTTGGTTTGAGCAGCATGGTGCAAAACATTTTGCACCACTTGCTCAATACGGTCTGGCAACGCGGCGGAAATTCCTTCACGGCTTTTAAGTTCAATAACCCGATCAGCAATTTCAAATCGCTTATGCAAAAGTGCTACAAGCTGCGCATCGACAGCATCAATTTCAGCGCGCAATTCTGCCAGAATAGGGTGAGCCGCTGTCATAACTTTCGGCCAATCTGCTTAAGCCTTGCCGAAAGCCTAAGCCTCTCGTCGGTCAACCCCTTATAATCCAACTGCTCGGCCGACATGGCTGAAAGTTGTTCATCAATCGCTTGGGCCAAAGCCGCACCATCGGGGTGTTTTTCCAATACTTCTAGCGGGTCAACCCGAATGCGAATGGTGAAAAGAACATCGCCCGATATTGGCAGCTTGCGCAAAGTTTGCCGCTCTAAGCGCAAAATCACTTGGCCGCGCAAATCACCTTCGCCAAAGCGCCGCCCCGGGCCAGAATTTGAATGCGGGTGAAAAAGCTTCATGTCATCATGAAGCGACCAGTTCCACCGGATGACAGGGTGTTCCACACGCAAATTATCAAACATTCGTTCAATCAACGAGGCATTGCGTGTGCCTTCGCCAAATTCAGGCACAGGCGCATGGATGTGATGCAATGGTTTGCGAAATTTCTCTAACAAGTTCCACGCTGATGGAAAACAAAGTGAAGCCGCAACAAGGCGCCAACCTTCGGGTGATTTACGCATAAGGACGAGATCTTCTTGGATGAGAAGTGCTGCACGTGCCAAAGGGCTGTTCCTGAGGTCAATTGCAACGCCCTCTTCCCTGCGATTGACCGAGTTACCGATTGATGGAAAGTGCGTGTTCAGATGTGCAACAATCAAATCCAAAACTTCCTGCTGCGCCGCTTCGGTTCCCTCTTCAGCAACAAGCACCTTTTCAGGAATCTCAAAATAAAGCCGCCGCTTCTCTTCCAAATAATCAGACAACTGATCATCAATTTCGATCCACTCTGCAAGATCGAGCGCCTTCAAACCAATCGTGAAGGGTTTGGACGAACCGTCATAAGGTGTTTGAAATTTAGGCTTTGCCAACATCAGCGATCGCGCTTTCGCAACCAAGCAGGTGCCCACACACCAAGATAAGCCATCAACAACAACCACAATGAATTGGCGATAGGTTCTTTGTTGAAAGCTTC
>JAYUHQ010000169.1:0-4730 GCA_043766895.1 Aestuariivirga sp. | reverse complement strand
TGGCTGAGGTAGATGGGTTTATACACTCGCTCAACAAAGCACTTGCCTAAAAAATGAACTACCGCCTTCACCCTCAACCCCGTCATCCCAGCGAAGGCTGGGATGACGCTGGCCCAGAATCGTGCCCTTTCAAACTAGGCTGGATCCCAGCCTTCGCTGGGATGACGGGCTGTTATAGAATGACTAAAATCTGGAGCTACTCGCATGCCCTATAAAATCGCCGTTGTCGGAATTGGCAAGATCGCCATTGATCAACATTTGCCTTGCATCGCCAAGAACAAAAACTTTCAATTGGTCGCTGGTGTCAGCCGCCATGCGACCTTGGATTATGTGCCGTGCTTTGAATCGCTTGAAGGCCTGATCAAATCAAAAATCAAAATTGATGCGGTGGCACTTTGCACCCCGCCTTCCGTCCGCTTGGCCATGGCGCGGGAGGCTTTGGATGCGGGATATAATGTGCTGATCGAAAAGCCACCCACACCTACCATAGGCGAAATGGTTTCGATGATCGACTATGCAAAAAAGAAAAAGCGCGTGCTCTATGCCACTTGGCATTCGCGCTATAATAAATCTGTTGATGAAGCCAAAAAACGTCTGAAAGGCAAACACGTCAACTTTATGCGCGTGACTTGGAAGGAAGACGTGAACAAATGGCACCCCGGCCAACAATGGATCGCCGAACCCGGCGGCTTTGGCGTATTTGACCCTGGCATTAACGCACTATCCATAGTGACTAAAATTTTGCCCGACTCCATTTATGTCGAATCTTCGCGCATTGAAGTTCCCGAAAATTGGTCTACGCCGATTGGTGCTGACATCAAATTCAAACGCGGCGATGGCAAACCTGTTGATATGACTGCTTCCTTCGATTGGCGGCAACGTGGCGAACAGATATGGAATATTGAATTGGCGACCGCTGACGGTATGAAGATGAAGCTATCGAAAGGCGGAACGGTCCTTCATGTGAACGGCAAACAGATCATGGAAGCACCGATGGAAGAATACGAAATGATTTATAAGAAGTTTGCAAAGCTGTTGAAAGCAAAAAAATCCGAAACTGATTACTCGCCGCTGCAATTGGAATGCGACGCCTTCATGCTGGCCAAGCCCGTGGTGGTTGGGAAGTTCGAGTGGGATTGACGGAAGCAATATCTCGGGCATAGTTGTGTTTTTTGGAGACACCCATGCCCGGACTTCTTCCTGATGTAGACCCTGATGGCTTGCAAGAGTTTTCTGTGGTGTTCACTGATCGCTCGCTCAATCACATGTCGGCAAAATTCCAAGGCGTTATGCGCGATATTTCGACAATGCTGAAGGACGTATACAACGCGGACGCTGTGGCGCTGGTTCCCGGTGGCGGCACTTATGCGATGGAGGCTGTGGC
Source organism: Aestuariivirga sp. (assembly GCA_043766895.1). GTDB lineage: Bacteria > Pseudomonadota > Alphaproteobacteria > Rhizobiales > Aestuariivirgaceae > Aestuariivirga. The sequence goes on along the minus strand of JAYUHQ010000169.1, from coordinate 3,346 downwards.
CCGGCAGTTTGCAAATGGTAAACATGCTCTCATTATTCGCAACGGTTGGTTCTCATTTCGCTGGACGCAGATTTTTGAGGCCGGCGGTTTTGCGGCCAAGACCACAGTGATCATGGCGCGGCAAAATGCCAATCACCTGCGTTCACCCTATGCGCCGCCGCCGATTGAAGAAGTGGTCAAAAAAATCCATGAAGAAAAGCCCGATGTGGTTTTTGCCCCCCACGTGGAAACATCATCAGGTATTATTTTGCCAGATGGTTATTTGAAGGCCATGGCCACTGCCGCCCATGATGTGGGCGCGTTGATGGTTTTGGATTGCATTGCCTCTGGTGCCATCTGGGTTGATATGGCGGCCACAGGTGTGGATGTGTTGATCTCAGCGCCCCAAAAAGGCTGGTCGGCATCTCCCTCTGCCGGATTGGTGATGATGTCAAAACGGGCCGAAGCAAAATTGGCGGAGACAACATCCAACAGCTTTGCCATTGATCTGAAAAAATGGCGGGCGATTATGGCGGCCTATGAAGGCGGCGGCTTTGCCTATCATGCCACCATGCCAACCGACGCCCTCGTTGGCTTTCACAAGGCAATGAAGGAAACCCAAGAGCTGGGGTTTGAGAATTTGAAGGCGGCGCAATGGAAATTGGGCAATGCTGTGCGGGCTTTGCTGGCAGCTAAAGGCGTTCAATCGCTTGCCGCTGAAGGCTTTGGCGCGCCGGGCGTTGTGGTGTCTTACACTGATGACACTGACATTCAGAACGGCAAAAAATTTATCGCCGAAGGAATGCAAATCGCCGCAGGTGTTCCCTTGCAAGTGGGCGAAGGGCCAGAGTTTAAAACCTTCCGGCTGGGGCTTTTTGGATTAGACAAGCTGATGGATGTTGAGGGCACCGTAGCGCGGTTGAAAACCGTGATCGACAAAGTGATGTGAGGGATTAAAACAAACTGACCAGCCATTGATCGAGTTTTGAACCACGGGGATAAAATGTGTTGACTGCGCAGGCTGCAACCAAAGCCACCGCAGCACCGCCAAGAATGTCGCTGGCATAATGCATGCCAACAAAAATGCGCGAGAAGCAAATGAACATGGCCAAAATGAAAAACCAAATTGCCTCTCGCCGAAAGCCGCTCAACGCATAAGCAAAAACAATGCTTAATGAGGCAATGGCGTGATCAGACGGGAAAGACCAATCCACGGTGGGCGGAACAAGCAAATGGCTGATGCCCACATCATAAGGGCGCATACGATGAATAAACAAAAGCATGATCTGCGCCAGCCCAAGCCCCAGCAAAAAGGATAGGCCAGCTTTTAATGCCACTTGCCGCGCCGCAACCCGATGGTTTCCCACCCACCATTGCGCCACAACAACCAACACCAAAACCGGCACACCAAAATTGGTAATGCCAATGATGATTTTATCAAGCAACGCGCTTTGCCCAGCAAAGCTGTTTATCCATTGCGTGATGGCAATATCCATTTGTTATTTTTGCTCCGTCTCATTCCGATCAAGCAACACATCCAACATATCATCCGTTCGATTAAGAAAATCACGGGTCACCTGATAGTGTTCGGTGTCTTTATACTCAATTCGATCAAGGCCTTTGGCGCTCACCTGATAGATCCAAGCATCAGGATAGGCCATCAGGATCGGCGAATGCGTGGCAATGATGAATTGTGATTTCTGATCAATCAATTCCTTCATGCGCACCAACATCGAAAGCTGCCGTGAAGGTGAGAGCGCCGCTTCCGGCTCGTCGAGAATATACATCCCGTTGCCACCAAAACGGTTTTCAATGAGTGCAAAGAACGACTCTCCATGCGACTGTTTATGAAGTGATTTACCCCCATAACTATCAATCACGCGCGGTGAGAATGAAGGTTCAGAATCCATATTCTCAATTTGCGTTGCGACGTTAAAATAACTTTCGGCCCGCAGAAAAAATCCGTCGCGTGCGCGTCGTGGCGCTTTGACCAAACTCAGATATTTATTGAGGTCAGAATGCGCTTTGTGTGTGCTGAAGTTATAATTCTTGGACCCACCCTCAGCATTGAACCCCCAAGCCATCGCCAAAGCTTCAATCAAAGTCGATTTGCCAGAACCATTTTCACCCACAAAGAATGTCACTTTTGGGTGAAATTTGATTTCACTCACATGTGAAATTACAGGCAACGAAAAAGGACAGACATCGCGATCTTTAATTTTGTCCCAAGCAATAGAAGCTGAGATCAAATAGGTTGAAAAATCAACGCTGCGCAATTTTCAAATTTAACTCCGCCGACGTTCGCGCCTTGCGGCACCTTCTGCGGCTTGGTCGATGCCTTTGGCCAAAGCTGAAACGGCGCCCAGTTTTTCTTCAACCAATTCAATCGTGGGCCGAACGCCCTTGACATGGCCTTCGAGTGCTTTGCGCATGGAGGCCAAATGTTCGGGGCTTGTGCCACAGCAACCGCCAATGATTTTGGCGCCAGCGTCTAATGCAATGCGGGCATAATCGGCCATCAGTTCAGGCGTGCCGGTGTAGTGGATGTGGCCATCATGATATTGTGGAACACCGCAATTGCCCTTGGCCACCACAAACGCATCGGGCCTTGCTGCTGTAATGCCCATGACGGTTGCAATCAATTCCGAAGCGCCAACGCCGCAATTTGCGCCAATGGCAACGGGCTGTGCTGCCAAGGTTGAAGCCATGGCGCCAAAGGCCGCAGGCGTTATGCCCATCATGGTGCGACCGTTGGTATCAAAGCTCATCGTGGTCACAATCGGCAATCCCGCGGTGGCAGCACCTTCCACGGCGGCGCGAAGTTCTTCCTCGCCCGACATGGTTTCAATCCATAACACATCCACACCACCCTCTTTCAAGGCAGCGGCTTGTTCAGCAAAGGCGGCCACCCCTTCAGAATAAGGGAATGTTCCAACAGGTTCATAAATCTCGCCTGTGGGGCCAATGGAGCCTGCCACATAAATTGTGCGCCCCGCATAAGCATCCGCCTCTGCGCGGGCATTTTTGGCCGCAGCGATATTCACATCACGCACTTTGTCTTGGCCATCATGCAACTTCAACCGATGGCGATTGCCGCCGAAAGTGTTGGTGAGAACGATATCTGCGCCCGCTTCAATGAATTGGCGGTGCAGCGTGCGCACGCGGTCAGCATGTTCCACATTCCACATTTCTGGCGCATCACCTGACATCAGGCCCATTTGGAAATAATTGGTGCCAGTGGCCCCATCGGCCAGCATCCAAGGGCGGTTGTTCAGGGCTTCTGTAAAAGTTTGCTTTTGCATCGTGGGACCTCAAAAAACTATATAAAGATTTCTTTATATGATTGGCGTGCTTACATCAAGCGCTT
>JAYUHQ010000168.1:0-4745 GCA_043766895.1 Aestuariivirga sp. | reverse complement strand
AAAACACGGGCCTGCTCAGGATGATTATATTTTATTGCGCGTTCATAGTCTGACAAAGCAAACAACAATTGGCCGCTATCACGCAAAGCATTGGCGCGCGCAAAATAGGCATGAGAGAAACTAGAATTGACGAGCAATGCACTGGTAAAATCTTCAATCGCTAAAGGCGTTTGATTCATTTTCTGTTGGGCAAGCCCCCGATTATAAAGGGCTGTGGCGCGCAATGGCGATGTCATGGCATCGATGGTCAAAGCGCTGGTATAATCTGATATGGCTTTTTCGCTTTGCTGCGTTTGCTGATATGCCAAGGCGCGGTTAAGTAAAGCGTTGGCCAATGCTTCGGGCCCAAGCTCACCTGAACCAATCGCTTGGCTGTAAAGCACAATCGATCGCGCAGCATCGCCACTGTTCAAAGCGGCATAAGCTTGGCCAGACAAATTCATGGCCAAACCGGTGGACGCGGAAGAAGAGCCGGGATTTGCGACCAACGCAGCAAACAACACGGAACTAACCAACGCAAGTTTTACACAACGTACAATCATAATTATCGGTTATGAAGTGTTAGGGTTAAAACTTGGTTGCTTTGGCGAAAGTTTATTATGAAGCAAACATTAATATTGGCCGCGGTTTAATAGCTTTCGCGCATGGCGTGCGACCACTGCTGGATCAATGGTTTAATCAAATATGAAAACGGCGAGCGTGATTCTGTTTGAATAAAAGCTTCAGCAGACATGCCCGGCTTCAACTTGTTTTTTCCAAGCTTCTCAAGTTCTTTTGCAGAGATTGTTAACCGCACCACATAAAACGCTGGTGTTTGTTGATCTTGCTTTGTTGTATCGGCCGCTACTTGCGTAACCTGGGCAGATATTTTTGGCGTCACACGGGAATCAAATGAGTTGAACACAACTTCAGCAGGCTGGCCTAAATGAACATGATCAATATCATTGGGCGTTACTTGGGCTTGCAAAACCAAATCATCACCTTGAGGCAAAATCATCATCAGGGGTTCGTTGGGTGCAATTACGCCACCTTCGGTGTGAACCGCCATTTGATAGATGGTGCCGGTGATGGGTGCTTTGATCGATAAATGTGCCAGCCGCGATTTTGATGCCACCTGCCTCCCTTGCAATTCACCAATCTTGCCTTCGGTATCGCGAAGGTCGGTTAAGGCTTGGGTGCGGGCATCTTCCTGCACTTGTAAAACTTGCAACTTTGTTTCGCTGATCTTGGCTTGGAGTGAGGCCTTGCTGCCTGCCAGTTGGCCCTGTTCACCGCTGATGCGGGCGGCTTCCCTATCCATCGACATCACACGGCTGGCGGGTACCAGGCCTTGGGCCTGAAGTTTTTTGAGGCCTTCAGTTTCTTGGCTGATCAAGGCCAGTTGTTTTTTTCCGCCAGCAATTTGTGATTCAATGCCTTTGATTTCTTCTTCGAACTGCCCCGCCTGAACTTTATATTGTTCCTGTTTGCCTGAAATTGTCTGCTGGGTTGACTGCAACAATTTTTGTTGCCCTGCGATGATCTCGGCCAACGAAGGCTCGGCGGCACGGTCTTTCAAATCAGCAGGCAAAGCCAAGTCTGGTTCGCCATCACGCTGGGCCAACAATCTTGCGCGCTTCACCGCAAGTTCATCCAACTGGCCTTGAATAATGCTCAGTTCGGCTTGGGTCTCGGTTGGATCGAGTGTGATCAACTCTTGGCCAGCAGTTACAATATCACCATCTTTTACCATAATTTTGAGAACGTTGCCGCCTTCACGGTGTTGCACTTTTTTGGAATAACTTTCGGCTTGAATGGTGGCAGGTGCGATCACGGCACCATTAATGTCGGCCAGCGCAGTCCATACACCAAACAACGCCAGCATGGCTGCAACGCTGCCAAAGCCGAAAAGTTGAAGCCTGCGTAGCGAGCGGGTTGTATCCAAAGGTGAGTGGGTTATGTCGGTCATTTCAATTCCGGGTCTGCGGGCCTAAGGGCGGCATTTGCATGGTTATGCGCTGGGTTGTTGATTGAACGGGTGGCGGCGTTGGTTTTCCGCCTACGCGCTTCATAATTTCATCACGGCTTCCAAGGGCAGCAATTTGGCCATTGGCCAGAACCAACAAATCATCCATCGCTTGCAAAGCGCTGGGCCTGTGGGCCACTACAATAACAGATGCCTTGCGCGCCAAACAGGCGCGAATGGCGCGGTCTAATGCCACTTCGCCATCAGCATCTAGATTTGAGTTTGGCTCATCCATCACCAGCAAAACCGGATCTCCGAACAAGGCGCGCGCCAATGCTACGCGTTGGCGTTGGCCCGCGGAAAGTCGCGAGCCGCCTTCGCTGAGTTGCGTGTCATAGCCTTGTGGCAAGCGCATGATAAAATCATGAATATTGGCAAGTTGGGCCGCGTCCACGATCTTGGACGGATCTGGATTTTCAGTGAAGCGTGAAATGTTTTGGGCAACAGTGCCATCAAAAATTTGCACGTCTTGGGGCAAATAACCAATCATTTTGCCGTGTTCATCGCTGTCGCGTTGATCAGGTGTTGCGCCATCCAAACGGATGGCACCGCGTGCCAGCGGAACCAAGCCCACAAGCGCGCGGGCAAGCGTGGATTTGCCAGCGCCCGTTGGCCCGATTATGCCCAAGCCCTTGCCGGGTTGAACTTTGAAGGCAATGCCTTGCAAAATTGGTTTATCTGAGTTGGGCAACATGATGAGGGCGTTTTCAACTTCAACAAAGCCTTTCGGATCGGGAAGCTTCATGCGCTTTTCAATTGCCGGCACAGCATTGAGCAATTTAGCCAATCTTTCATAGGCTTTGCGCACGCCCAAAAATTGTTGCCAGTTTCCAACCGCTTGCTCAATGGGGGCCAAGGCACGCCCCATGATGATCGACGAGGCCACAATAGAGCCACCCGAAATTTCGTGCTTTACCGCCAAGAATGCGCCCATCGCCAACATGGCGGATTGAACAATCATGCGGAATACGCGGCTGACAGAACCATAACCAGCACTTGCATCGTTGGCTTTGGTTTGAAAATCCAATGCCTCGCCCTGCACTTTTATCCAACGGTTGCGCATCGCTGATTTCATGCCCAACGAATAAAGCGCCTCAGAATTGCGGCGGGTTTCTTCGGTCATCATGGCAGCACGGCTGGTTGCGGTGTGGGCGGCGGCTGCAGGCCCGCGGGTTGAACGTTCGGTTAAAAGCGCCAAAATGAAAATGATAACGGCGCAAACAGTGGCCACAATGCCCAAAAGCCAATGCAGCATGAACACCACAACCAGATAGAATGGCACATAGGGCATATCAAAAAATGCAATTGGCCCCTGCCCGCCGATATATTGCCGAATGGTGGAAAGATCAGTAACGGGCTGGCTTCCCACCGGGTTTTGCTTGTTGAGCGACATGTGCGACATCACATCAAACACCCGTGCGCGCAAATTCTCTTCAATCCGACGCCCGATGCGCACGAAGATGCGCGAACGAATATAATCCAGCATGCCAAAATATACATAAAGCACAAGAACAATGATCGACAGCGCCACGAGTGTTGGAATTGAGCCAGACGGGATCACGCGGTCATAGACCTGAAGCATGAATAACGAACCCGTTAACATCAGCACATTGACGATGAAGCTGAAAAAGAAAGTTGAGACGATGATGCCGCGATTATTGCTGACAATTGCTTGCCACAATTCTTGGGTTGGTTTTTGCGCCACGCCTCTGTATTCCTTTAAATCAAATCGCTTTGGGGCATTAAACACGTTTTGGGGTGTATTATCAGTTAATTCAGGTTTTTTAATCGCAATGTCGCGTTCAGACTGCCAAAGCAGCAAATTGGATTGACAAATCGAACTTAAACTTGCCAAATGTTCATATTCGGTGTTCTGCGGCAACCGCCAATGAACCTAAGAGGGAATACGGTGAGGACGACCCAAAAGGGGCCAAAACCGTGACTGCCCCCGCAACTGTAAGCGGCGAGGTTTTAGAATAGTGGCCACTGGGAAACCTTAATGGGGAAACTGGGAAGGCGTTCTGAAATCGACGACCCGCAAGTCAGGAGACCTGCCGAGTAAAATGGGCGTATCCGTCCAACAACAAGGTCTCACGGAGGGTGACATGACCACAACAGTAATTCGTACGACAACGTCAGTATCAACACGCATTGCGGCCGGGCTTATTTGCCTGTTCTTGGGCGCAACAATTGTGTTCACGGTGGGGCTTTCCCACATGAGCGTTGCGCATAATGCGGCGCATAACACGCGCCACTCTATCGGTTTTCCCTGCCACTAAATTGTAAGCCATTATGATTGGTAGAATTGTCCTTGCGACTTTGCTCGCAGGCATGCTGGCTGGCCTTGTCTTGGCAGGCATTCAACATGTGCGGCTAACGCCACTGATTTTGAAGGGCGAGGTTTTTGAAAAGGCAGCTGACCCCGCGGCTGCGGCGATTGCTGATGCCAACAAGCCCTGCGCAGAAAAAATGGCGGGAATGAAAATGTGTGCCGATGATGGGCGCAATGAATGGGAGCCTGCGGAAGGCTTGCAACGCACGTTGTTTACCACGGGGGCATCTTTGCTGGCGGGCGCAGGTTTTGCCGCCATGTTGGCGGGCGTGTCGCTGCTGAGCGGCATTCCCATTACAAAAGCCAATGGTTTGATTTGGGGCCTGTGTGGGTTTTTGGCCGTTGCTGTTGCCCCGGCCGTTGGCCTTCCACCCGAAGTTCCGGGAATGCCGGTGGCTGATTTGCTCA
>JAYUHQ010000167.1:0-1732 GCA_043766895.1 Aestuariivirga sp. | reverse complement strand
CAAAAGCACGTCTGCGCTTTTAACCGCACTCGAAAAACGTGGCATTTATGTTGTGGCCGATGCCGAAACCTCAACGGCGCTCACACCTGGCAATATGATTTATCTGATCTTCAAGGGTGTGGTGTTTTGGTACGATTCAGCCGATGCCACAACGGCTCATGATGGTGTTACGTGCTGTGTGACCGCCGATGGCAAACGCTTTAAAACGGGTTCCTTTGGTGGCGCACAATCAAGGTTTTTTCCAATTGTCTCGCGCACGCTCACAACCCCGCCTGGCTCGCCCACTCTTGGCAAGGCCTACATCGTCGGCGTGGGGTCAACTGGCACATGGGCTGGCAAAGATAACTATGTCGCCACATGGACGGCGCGGCAATGGGTGTTCACGGTTCCCAACGTCTATGACATGGCCTTCGTTGTTGCCGAAACGCTGATTTATTCCTTCACGGTTGGCGGCACATGGACTGCGGGCATTCCCTTTGCGCTGATTGGTGCCAATACCGTTTCGATTTCAGCGCTCAAATATAACAAGTTTGGCTTTCGCGTTATCAACCAAACCACCAACACGCCACCTGGTTCGCCAATTGATGGCGATGCCTATATCGTGGGCCCATCACCAACGGGCGCATGGACAGGCCAAGCGTTAAAAATTGCCAACTATGAATCGGGCGCATGGGTTTTTTATTCAGGCTATAACGGCGCTGCGGTCTATGATGTTTCCATTCAGGCTTTCGTGACCTTTGACGGCACGCAATGGAATTCGATTGTTTCGGGCTATTCAAAGATCACGCGCTCAACGCTGCTTTCAACAACAACGCTGGCAACGCCTGCGACCTATGCTTATTCGCCCACCACAGCGCCCACGGTTGCGGCAACAAATTTGCTGCATACGGTTAATCACACGCCGCGCAAAAGCGGGGCTATTCTCGAAATCACCCTAACCATTGGCAGCTTAACGTTTTCGTCTGGCAGTGGCGGAACCAGTGGCACTGTTGGCATTTGGATTGATGGCGCATCATCTGCCGCCGATTGGTCAAGCTGCATTATCAACCCCACAACGGGCGCGCTCAGCCAATTTTCTGGAACGTTTTTCTATACCACCACCGGCACTGTGGCGATTGCGGTCAACGCCCGATTTAACGCTGGTAGTTTTGGACAATCTTTCATCGCCACGCGCGTCAATATCACAGTCAAGGAACTTGCATAATGACAACACATCCAATTGATGCGCTGATCATTGATGGCGTCAACGTCAGCAAATCGGCATTTCGCGCTGAATTGCGCCAATATGTGCGCGAATTTACCTCGGTTGCAAATTTCCGAACCTATGATCTTTCCAACACGCCTGATGTTTTGATCGCGGGCGCGATTTGGAAATATGATTCAACTGATTTTGTAACCGCCGACGATGGTGTGACCTGCATTCTCGATTTAAGCAGCCGCCGGTTTAAGAAAACAATTGGTGAGACGCTCTATCGTGCAACGACAGTTGGCGGTACGGCAAACGCACTCACGATCACCAGCAATGGGATGGGCGCACTTTCAGCAACGCCAAAACTTATTCTTGTTATTCCGACATCAACCAATACGCTCGCTGTCTCAGCGGTTATCGATGGCGCATCGTCAATCCCAATCGTTGCCCCATCCGGCGCTGCCCTTGCTGCAGGCGAGTGGCTTGCGCGCGTTCCTTATCTTCTCTCCGTCACATCAACCGCCGCCACAATCTTTATGTCTG
>JAYUHQ010000166.1:0-1735 GCA_043766895.1 Aestuariivirga sp. | reverse complement strand
CCAAAAGTGGAAGGTGAGCGCCCGCGGGTGAATATTCTGGGCACGATCTATGGCACGTTCAACTCGCCATCTGATCTGGCTGAAATTACCCGGTTGGTTGAAGGCATTGGCGCGGATGTCAATTTGTCATTCCCCATGGGCAGCCATTTGGCTGACGTTCCAAAACTTGCCAATGCTGATGTGAACATTTGTATGTATCGCGAATTTGGCCGCAAGCTGTGTGAACAGCTCGACAGGCCCTATCTGCAAGCGCCGATTGGTTTGCATTCCACCACGAAATTTTTGCGCACCTTGGGCGAGCTGTTGGGGCTTGATCCTGAACCGTTTATTGAGCGTGAAAAACACACCACCATTAAGCCGCTGTGGGATTTGTGGCGCTCTGTCACGCAAGATTTTTTTGGCACAGCAAGCTTTGGCATTGTGGCCAGTGAAACCTATGCCCGCGGTGTTCGCAATTTCTTGGAAGACGAAATGGGCTTGCCTTGCAATTTTGCAGTGTCGCGTCTTGCTGGCCAGAAAACTGATAACGCCGAAGTGCGCCAAATGATCAAAGAAAAGCCACCGTTGATTTTGTTCGGCTCTTTCAATGAACGCATGTATGCCGCCGAAGCAGGCGCCAAATGCGGTTATATTCCGGCATCATTTCCCGGTGCCATCATCCGCCGCCACACGGGCACACCCTTCATGGGCTATGCGGGCGCCACTTATATTATTCAGGAAGTGTGCAACGGTCTTTTTGACATGTTGTTCAACATCATTCCGCTGGGCACTGATCTGGACAAGGTTGATCCTACACCGGCCACCAGCCACCGCATGATTGATTGGACCGACAAGGCCCGCGCCATGCTTGACGACATTGTGGAAAAGCAACCCATATTGGTGCGCATTTCAGCAGCAAAAAAATTACGAGACAGTGCTGAACGCTTGGCCCGCACGGCCGCAGCGAACTGCGTTGAAGAACACGATGTATTGACAGCCAGCGGCATGCTGGCTGGCGTTTAGGAAGGAAATTAAAATCATGAGCACAGCGATGAAACACAGAAAAAGAGAAGGCGAAACTGCGTTCAAGTTCTTGCTGGCCTTCACGCTTCCGGTTTTTCTTGTGACCACAGTTTTAAAGCGCCTGATGCCGTGGAACTGGGGGCGCGACCAGCGTTCGCTGTTCAGCGCAACATTAAGTGCGGCCTATAACTCAATTCCGTTTGCCTTCATGTGAAGGTTAAACGGTTCGCCTTTCATCTGGGAGACCGGATGAAATCTCGCTCCGAGGATTGTCGGGGTAATAGGGGCAGCAATGCTCCCAGCCGGAGTAAAAAACATGGCTGATAATAACCGGTCTGGCAGTCTGTCAGGCCTCACTGAAGCCGAGGCCCAAGAATTCCATGGGATCTTCGTCAAGAGCTTTATTGCCTTCACAGTGATTGCGATTATTGCGCATTTCCTCGTGTGGCAGTGGCGTCCTTGGCTCCCAGGAGTCGATGGCTATAAAACTTCACAAATAGAAAACGTCCTGCCTGGTGCATATTTGCCCACGGCGGAAATGGTTTGAGGAGATAAGAACATGTGGCGCATGTGGCTAATGTTTGATCCCAGACGCACGTTGGTGGCTTTGTTCACCTTCTTGTTCGTACTGGCCATCATCATCCATTTCATTTTGTTGTCAACGAGCCGCTTCAACTGGATTGAAGGACCTCGCAAAGCAGCATTCTTGGATGTTCAAACAACTGAGATGCTT
>JAYUHQ010000165.1:0-1735 GCA_043766895.1 Aestuariivirga sp. | reverse complement strand
AACGTAAAGTGTGGGCTCAAGTTCCCGGCGCAACATATAATTTTCTGTAACAAAGGAGACACCGAAATATCAGGCCGCAATGTAAACTGGCCAAATGTGGAACTTTTCCAATGTTCTGGCGTTTTGGCCGTGAGATTTTTAATCAACAGGAGAGTGCTATGGTATTTCGCAAATTGATTTTAGGCACAGCAGCGGCCAGTGCTATTTTATTGGCGGGCGCAGCTTTTGGTCCAGTTGCAACGTCGGTTGTTTCACAGGCTGAAGCAGCAACAGATATTTCTGTAAACTTCGGCTTTGGCAATTTTTATGATCGGTTGCAACCTTATGGCAGCTGGGTGAGCTATGAAGATCAATATGTATTTGTGCCTCAGCATGTACGCCACGGTTGGCGGCCTTATACATTAGGGCATTGGTCATTCACCAAGCGCTATGGTTGGCTTTGGGTTTCTGATGAAAAATTTGGTTGGGCCACATACCATTATGGTCGTTGGGGCTATACCAATAATATCGGTTGGTATTGGGTGCCAGGCCAACGCTGGGCACCTGCTTGGGTGGCTTGGAGCCGTGGACACAATAATGTCGCTTGGGCCCCATTGCCGCCACGCCACCGCAATCAAGTAAATGATGCTGAAATTAGCATAACAATTGGCGACGTGCCTGACTACTATTGGCAAGCTGTTCCTACATCTGCGTTCTTGTCGATCAATCTTTCAAACAAGATTATTAGCGACCGCAACGAAGTGCGCACAATTGTGCAACAAAGCCCGCCGGAAACTGTGCACATTGAAAACAACATCGTCATTAACAACGTCATTCAAGTGAATGAAATTGAAAAGGCGACAAACACAAAAGTGCCTGTGCTGGTTGAAAAGCCTGTTACCAACCCGAACGCTGTGGGCAAGACTGATGGCAATTCCATCGCAATCTTTAACCCTGAGGTGAAGGCGGATACGACGGTTAAACCACCAAAAGAAGTGAAGGTTGAAGATGTTGTTGCTGCCCGAAAAGCCCAAGGCGTTCAGCCTGAAAACTTGTCGACAGCCCAACCCGAAGCTACTGCGCCAGCTGTCGATGCCAATGGCAAACCTATTGTTCCTGCTGATCAAGCCGGTGCAAAAGCACAGGTTCCAGCCGATACGAAGACAAGCACGGACGCAGCAAAGCCAGTCGACGCTAATGCGCCAAAGGTCGTTACAACGCCCAAGGTTGACGCAGCACCAAAGGTTGACGTAGCCCCTAAGGTCGAAACGGCACCCAAGGTTGAAACAGCGCCAAAAGTTGAAACGGCACCTAAGGTTGACGCAGCTCCAAAAGTTGATACGGCGCCAAAGGTTGAAACTGCACCGAAGGTTAACGTAGCGCCTAAGGTTGAAGCAGCTCCAAAGGTTGAGACCGCACCGAAGGTTGAGGTAGCACCTAAGGTTGATCAGCCTCTTGTCGCCAAGCCTACGGCTACACCGCCCGTTGTCGACTCTGGTGCATCCAAAACAGATGTGCCTGTTGTTAAGAAGAAGGACGCAGGTGCAAGCGATACCAAATCGACTGATATACAAGCAACTCCGCCTGCCGATGCAAAAACGCCTAAAGCAGGTGCAAAACAAGTTGAGGAACCTAAGAAAAAAGCAGATCCAAGCAAGGTTAAATGTGACCCTGCTGTTGAGACTTGTCCTCCAGCCCAATAATGAAGTTGAATATATAAATATAAAGCGCCACCGATTTATGATCGGTGGCGTTT
>JAYUHQ010000164.1:0-4781 GCA_043766895.1 Aestuariivirga sp. | reverse complement strand
GGTCTGGCGCAAACTCCACTTCAAGATATAAATCGCCCGGCGGCTCGCCACTGCCTTGGCCTTTCAAGCGAATAACTTGGCCAGCGATAAGACCTTTTGGAATTTTCACATTCAGCGTTTTTGCACCAAGCATAATTTGCCGTGTTGCGCCACTAAAGCTATCGCGCAAACTAACCGCAATGCGCGCATGGGCATCTTGCGTTTGGCGCTGGCGGGCTTGTTGCTGTTGGGCGCGGGCTGCAAAAAGTTCCTCAAAGAAATCACTAAACTCTGCATCTTGGGTGTTTTGTTGCTGCGCCCGAAAATCATGCTGTTGCTTCCAATTGGGTGGCGGCCTGAATTGCTGGCCCTGTTGTGGCCCAGCGCCCAATTCATCATAGGCTTTACGTTTTTCCGCATCGCTCAAAACCTCATTGGCTTCGTTAACCTCTTTGAAGCGGGTTTCGGCGGCTTTGTCTTTGTTCAGATCAGGGTGATATTTCCGCGCCAACTGGCGATAGGCTGTTTTAATCTCATCAGCGGTGGCTTTGCGATCCACCCCCAAAGCCTTGTAGTAATCTTTAAAATCCATTGGTTGCGCTCACACTTTTGGTCAATATCGGCGCAATCTGAAAAATTGCAATGGTTGGATAATCTGGCTCACCTGAAACTTGTGTTTTAGCCCTTGAAAGAGCCAGCAAAGAGCGAGACATTCCGCGCGGAGGATTCGGATAATGAAATCACATGCACGCGTCGTTATTGTTGGTGGTGGAGTTATGGGTGTTGGCCTGCTCTATCATCTGGCCCTCGAAGGCTGGAGCGATGTTGTGCTGATCGAAAAAGGCGAGCTTACCTCTGGTTCAACGTGGCACGCCGCTGGTCAATGCCCACATTTTAATTCCTCGCTCAATATGACCAAGGTTCATATGTATGGAACCGAACTTTACCCACAATTGGAAAAGCTCACCGGCCATGCCGTCTCGTGGCACGGTTGTGGCGGCCTCAGGCTTGCCACCACTGATGAAGAAGTGAACTGGCTGAAATATGTGTTGGGCATTTCCAAATTGGCCGGATATGAAGCCGAAATTATCGGCCCTTCCGAGATTAAACAATATCACCCCTATCTTGAAACTTTTGGGGTGAAAGCAGCTTTTCGCACAGTCACCGATGGCCATGTGGCCCCCGCAGATATCACCAACGCCATGGCTGCTGGCGCCAAAAAATTGGGCGCAGAAATCTATCGCCGCAACCGCGTGTTGGACATCAAACGCCTGCCAACTGGGGAATGGCGCGTATTCACTGAACAAGGTAATATTGATTGCGAACACGTGGTTAATTCTGCAGGGTCTTATGCGGATGTGGTGGGAAGTTGGACGGGCCACAATGTGCCCATCGCCAACATGTTGCACCATTATGTCATCACCGAGCCACTGAAAGAACTGGCTGATTTAAAAATGGAATTGCCGGTGGTCCGTGACCCCTATTCCCACTCTTACCTTCGTGAAGAAACCAATGGCATTTTGGTAGGCCCTTATGAAACGTCTACAGCCCATATGTGTTGGGACGGAAAACCGCCGCGCTGGGATTACGAGTCTGAACTTGAAGCACCAGAGCTTGATCGGTTGATGCCGTGGCTTGAAAAAGCGACAGAGCGTTTGCCCCTTTTTGGAAACACTGGCATTAAATCCATCATCTCAGGTGCAATCACCCACACGCCCGATGGTGTCTACCTTTCTGGCCCAGCCCATGGCCCCAAAAATTATTGGATGCATTGCGGCGCGTCCATCGGCATTTGCCAAGGCGGTGGTGCGGGCAAATATCTGGCGCAATGGATGGTGCATGGCCAAGCCGAAATTAACATGCGCGAATTTGATCCGCGTCGCTTCGGAAACTGGGCCACAAAGGAATATACCCAAGAAGTGTCTGTGGCTGATTATCATCACATGTATTATTGCTATAAGACCGGCGAACAACACGAAGTGGGCCGCGGCATTCGCAAGTCTTCGCTGTATGATCGCTTGGCTGAACAAGGCGGGCAGTTCCAGCAAATCTTCGGATGGGAACGCGCGCGTTGGTTTGACAAATCTGGCAAAGGTGAAACCTTCTCATTCAAACGCAACAACGCCTTTGAAACAGTGCGCGATGAAGCGCTGGCTGTGCGCAACGCCGTGGGTTTGATGGATATCTCAACATTTTCCAAATTTGAAGTCTATGGCAAAGAAGCGTTTTCGTTTCTCAACCGCATCTGCGCCAATAAAATTCCTGAAAAAGATGGGGCGATCATTCTCACCCATCTTTTAAATGCCAATGGGTTCATTGAAAGTGAACTGACAATCACGCGTCTTACAGGTGAACATTTTTACGTTCTTTCAGCAGCCGTTGCCCAACTGCACGACCATGATCAATTAAGTTGGCGCGTGGGCGAAAAAGAACAAGTTTTAATCCGCGATATTACAGATGAGGTTGCGGTTCTGGTTCTGGCAGGGCCAAAGGCGCGTGACGTGCTGTCCCAATGCACCAATCAAGATTTAAGCAATGAGGCATTTCCTTGGCTCACTGCGCGCACTGCATCGGTTAGCGCGGTGCCGGGGGTTCGGCTGTTGCGCGTCAATTATGTGGGCGAATTGGGTTGGGAAATACACGTTCCCATGGCAAGGGCACCGCAGGTGTTTGATGCACTTCTGGCTGCGGGCAAGCCATTTGGCATCAAGCTTTTTGGAACCTATGCCATGAATTCTTTACGCATGGAAAAAGCCTATCGCGGCTGGGGGTCTGAACTCACCAACGAAGTTGATATGTTTGAAGGTGGCATGAGCCGGTTCATTCGGCTGGAAAAAGAAAGCTTCATCGGCAAAGAGCAAAGTCTTTCAAAAAAGCAGCGCGGGCCGCGCATTCAGCTGGTTTATCTTGAAGTTGAAAATACTGATTCTGATTGCATGGGCAACGAGCCCGTAACGATGAACGGCAAAACCATCGGCCTTACAACATCAGGCGCGTTTGGACATGCGGTCAATAAATCATTGGCCTTTGCTTATGTTGATCCGGCCCACAGCGCTGTGGGCACTCAATGTGAAGTTCTCGTGTTCAACGAATATCGCAAAGCGCAAATTATTGCTGACCCAATCTATGATCCAAAAAATCTAAAGCTCAAAGCATGAGAGATAACAATCCACTATTAGGCATTGCGCTGATGGTTGGCGCAATGATGCTGTTTCCCTATCTTGATGTGTGTGCGAAATTTCTGGGCCAATGGGGCATGCCAGTGATTGAAATTGTGTGGGCCCGTCTGTTTTTCAGCATGGTGATCACAGCGCCCATTTTGATTGCCCAAGAAGGCTGGAGCAGCCTGAAACCGCGAGACCCACTCTTAAACACCTTGAGAGGGTTTTTTCTCGTCATTTCCACGATGGCATTTTTTGGCGCTTTGCATTTCCAAGGCGTTGCCGAAACATTGTCAATTTATTTTGTGCAGCCCCTGTTCATCACCGTTCTGGCGCCTTTTATATTAAAGGAAAAGGTTGGCCTGAACCGGTGGATCGCCGTAGGCATTGGGTTCATCGGTGTTTTGATTATTATCCGTCCGGGCTTTTTACAACTCAACCCCGGCACGTTTTTGGCGGCGGCAGCGGGCCTTGGTTCTGCAATCACTTTGGTGTTAACGCGCAAGTTGGCGGGCAACAGCAGCGCTGTGGCCAACACTTTTTACACAGGTCTTTTCGGTTCAGCTTTTGCCGGCGTTATGCTTATTGCATTTTGGCAAACGCCAAATTTTAATACGTTTCTTATCATGTTGCTGCTTGCAGTGATCGGAACCACGGCCAATTATCTAACCTTGCTGGCCTTGCAATTTGCTGAGGCTTCGCTGCTAGCACCCTTTGGCTATACTGAAATGATCAATGCTGTAATCGGTGGTTGGTACTTTTTTGGAGACTTTCCTGATCGTTGGACATTCGTCGGCGTCGCCGTGCTTGTGGCATGCGCAATTTATATTTCATACCGAGAGCGGGTTAAATCCATTCTGGAGCCTATCTAGTGCGTTACGATTATACAGCAATGGGTTTTTACACATTTGACTGTTTGGGTTGGCCCTACACATCTATTCCTGAAGGTGGCAACACCAACTATATCGATGAATTCACCTTAGCTGTGTCTGGCGCGGCGGGCACAGCGGCAATCGCTGCGGCCAAAATGGGGCTTAACACACTGGCTGTGGGCGGCCTTGGCAATGACCTTATGGGGGATTGGGTTTTGCAGCGCCTTAAATTTTTTGACGTTGATCATTCTGCCATGCAGCAAAAACCTGAATGGAAAACATCATCATCAATTGTTACCACAAGGCAAGACGGTTCACGCCCTGCCCTGCATCGCCGTGGCGCAACTGCTGACTTTTATGTTGATGACACTTTGCTCGCCAAAATAGTCGATACCAAGGTGTTTCACGTTGGTGGCGTCGGTTTAATGAAAGCGATGGATCAAGGCAGAACTGCTGAGATTATGCGCCAGGCCAAAAACAATGGTTGCATCACCACTGTTGATGTATTCGCAGGCTCACCGGATGATATGGAGGCCGTTTCACAAGTTCTTCCTTACACAGACTATTTTATGCCTTCCATTGAAGAGGCGCGGGCCCTTACAGGTTTGGATAACCTTATTGAAATTGCCAAAGAATTTTTTAAACATGGTGTGCAATGTTGCGTCATAACCTTGGGTGAAAATGGCGCATATTATCATCACGTCAACGGCACAATTTTTCATTCGCCCGCTTTTGACATCGCTGTAAAATGCACTTGCGGCTGTGGAGA
>JAYUHQ010000163.1:0-12584 GCA_043766895.1 Aestuariivirga sp. | reverse complement strand
TCAACCATGTTGCCTTGCAGCCTGCGAAACCGCGCCAACGCATTGTTATAAACCACCACGATGCAAAATGTGGCGTGGCCCAGAATAATCGTCCACGTTGAAAATGGCAGGTGCATAATATCAAACGCCGAACGCAACGCTATGCCCGTGATGATGCCGGGCAGGGCGATGGGCAAAATGAACAGCAATGAAAGTTGGTCTTTGCCATAAAAAGTGGCCCGTGCCAAAGCGGCCGCTGCCAAAGTGCCGAACACCAAGGCCAAGCCCGTGGCAATGGCCGCTACCTTTAACGATAAAAACAGCGGTGGCCAAATATCTGGCCGATCAAACCACGCGGCTGAAAACCAATGCAAGGTTAGGCCAGGCGGTGGAAATTGAAAACTTTTCTCTTCCGTGGTGAAGGCATAAAGCATGATCAACGCCAACGGAATATGCAAAAATAAAAGCCCACATGTGGCTGCAATTTTCAGAGGCCAACTGGCATCAGAGCGCATCAAAAGCCCCCATTCGTTTCGCCATCGTCAGATACACGCCCATAATAATCATGGGCACCACGGTGAAGGCGGCGGCCAGCGGAATATCCCCCGCTGTGCCTTGCAGCGTATAAACCGCTTGACCAATCATGGCGCGAGAATTGCCCACAATTTGCGGCACAATATAATCACCCAAGGTCAGCGAGAAAGTAAAGATTGAACCCGCAATCACGCCGGGCAAAGCCAGTGGCAATAATATGCTGCGAAAAATTTGGGATTGCGTGGCACCAAGATCAGCCGCGGCTTCCACATAATCATGTGGCACGCGCTCTAAGGCCGCTTGAATTGGCAAAATCATATAAGGCAGCCAAATATAGAGAAACACCAAAAACGTTCCGATATAGCTGAATGATAATGACGAACCGCCGATCACCGGCACAGACAGCAACGCATCCAACAGCCAGCTGATGTGTAGAAAACTTGCCACCCAACTGACAATGCCCTCCTTGGCCAAAATCAGTTTCCACGCATAAATTTTGACAAGGTATGATGACCACAGCGGCATCATCACCGCGATATAAAACAACGCCTTCCACTTTCCCCGCGCAAAGCGCGCCGCGTAATAAGCCACAGGAAATGCCACAACGCTTGCGGCCAGGGTGACCAATGCCGCCATCGTAATCGTGCGCAAAATAATTTGCACATTCGATTGGTCAAACAATTCGGCATAGGTTGAAAGTGTAAACTCATGGAGAATAACCCCCGAAAAATCATCGAGGTGATAAAAACTTTGCAACAGCAGAGCCAAAAGTGAGCCGATATAGACAAGCGCAATCCATGCCAGCGGCGGGGCCAGCAACAACGCCGTGAGCAGTCTTGGGCGCCGGAAGAAAAGATCGGAGAGTGTGTTTAACAATTCAGGGACTTCATCCGGCCTTCGGCCACCTTCTCCAAAGGAGAAGGGCAACGGCCGCCACCACGCTTCTCCTCTGGAGAAGCTGTCGCGCGGCGACTGATGAGGTCCCTTTCCATTTTAAAAAGCTAAAACAGTTACTTCCCTTGCACGGCCAAATAATCTTTGGCCCATTGCGAATAAGGAACGCAGGTGCCTTCGGCTTCGCACTTGCCAGTAGGCGTGCGCCAGAACCAGATTTTGTCAAAATTGGACATTCCGTTCGTGTCACAGCCAGCGTCCGTCAAAAGCGCATTGCCTTTGCATGCGGCAGGCACGGCAGGAACTGACCCGAACCAAGCCGCAACATCGCCCTGCACCTTGGCATCAAGCGAATGGTTCAGCCACGCATAGGCGCAATTGGGATGTGCGGCTTCAGCATGCATCATGGTGGTATCGGCCCAACCTGTGGCCCCTTCAGCAGGGATGGTTGAGCCAACAGGCGTTTTGGCCATCACAGCTTTATCAGCCTGCAACAGGTTCACTTGGAAAGGCCAAGATGAAGAGGCAACAACACCTTCATTCTTGAAATCATCAACCTGCACATTGGCATCGCCCCAATAGCGGCCAACCAAGGCGCGCTGTTTGGTGACAACATCAAGGGCTGCTGCATATTGATCTTTGTTCAACTCATAGGGGTTTTTAATGCCAAGCTCTGGCTTCTTCGTCATCAAATAAACCGCGGCGTCGGCAATATAAATTGCACCATAATAGGCTTGAACGCGGCCCTTGTTGGATTTGCCATCAGGCAAATTCTGTTCTTCAAACACCACACTCCAGCTTGTGGGCGCGGTTTTGAAAACGTTTGTGTTATAAGCCAAAACATTTGGCCCCCATTGATAGGGCGTGCCATAATGTTTGCCGTCTACAGTGTTCCATGGCGCGTCTTGCAGGCGTTTATCCACGCTGCCCCAATTGGCAATTTTGGTCACATCAATGGGCTGCACTTTTTTGCCGGCAATCAAACGCAATGATGCATCGCCTGAAGCTGTAACCAAATCAAAGCCGCCTTGGTTCATCAGCGTTACCATTTCATCAGACGTGGCCGCCGTTTTCACATTCACCTTGCAGCCGGTTTCTTTTTCAAACCCAGTCACCCAATCATAGGCTTTGTCACTGTCGCCGCGCTCTACATAGCCAGCCCACGCCACAATGTTCAGCTGGCCTTCCATATCAGCGGCGCGCACAACGCCAGCGGCGGATGATGCAAGAAGGCTTGCCATGGATAAAACTGCGATGGTTTTGGTTGATTTCATTTTGGACTCCCGTGAGGCATGCTATTTTAACCTCTTGGACAAAGGTTAGACCTAAATGCGATTGTTGATCAAGAACCCTATGGCAATTTTGGCTGAAAATGCCGAAGGCGGTATCGTCATTGAAAATGGCATGATTGTTGAGTTGGCAAAGGCCGGGCAAACGCCAGTCCACGATCAAGTGTTTGACGCTTCTGAACACGTTGTTTTGCCAGGCCTGATCAACACCCATCATCACTTTTATCAAACCCTTACTCGGGCCCAGCCAGATGCTATCAACAAGGAACTGTTTGATTGGCTGAAAGCGCTCTATCCGCGTTGGGCGAAACTCACACCACAAGCCCTGCAAATCGCATCGAAACTGGCTTTGACAGAGCTTTTGATGTCTGGTGTTACCACCACTTCAGACCACCATTACGTGTTTCCAAAAGGTCTGGAAGACGCGATGGATATTCAGGTGTCAGAAGCAAATGCGCTGGGCATGCGCATGATGGTTACACGCGGTTCGATGAACCTATCTGAAAAAGATGGCGGCCTGCCGCCCGACAGCGTGGTGCAAGACCATGATTCGATTTTGGAAGACTGTGAACGCGTGCTTCAAAAGTATCATCAGCGCGGGGCTGGCGCTTCAATTCAAATTGCTCTGGCACCATGCTCGCCGTTTTCAGTCACGCGAGAGCTAATGCGCGATACGGCCACGCTGGCCCAGAAATATGATTGTCGGTTACACACCCATTTGGCCGAGACCAACGATGAAGATGCGTTTTGCCAAGCCACATTTAAAATGCGCCCATTGGATTATCTTGAAGATTGTGGCTGGCTTTCAAATCGCACATGGCTGGCCCACGGCATTCACTTCAATGATCAAGATATCGCCAAACTTGGAAAACATGGCGTGGGTGTGTGCCATTGCCCTACGTCTAACATGGTGCTGGCTTCGGGCCAATGCCGCACCTGTGAACTAGAGGCCGCAGGCGCCAATGTGGGCTTGGGGGTTGATGGATCGGCCTCAAACGATTCTTCCAACCTGATGGAAGGTGTTCGCCACGCGTTGATGATCAACCGCCTCACCTATGGCCAAAAGGTTACCCATCTTGATGCCCTGCGCTGGGCCACCAAAGGCTCTGCCGCGTGCCTTGGGCGCACTGACATTGGTGAAATTGCGGTTGGCAAACAAGCAGATTTGGCCTTGTTCAAACTTGACGAGCTGCGTTTTTCAGGGGCGGGAGATCCACTGGCCGCTTTGGTATTGTGTGGCGCACACCGCGCTGATCGGGTGATGATCGGCGGAAACTGGCGCGTGGTAGACGGATTTCCAATCGGCGTTGACCTGCAGCAATTGAAATATGACCATGGAAGAATTGCTAAATCTTTGTTGATTGCCATTTGACCTCGTCGCTTGGCCTGCTAGACTAAAAAAAACAACGGGGCGGAAATTTGAAGAACGACACCACGCAATCGGCTGTTGAGGTCTATGATCTTCACAAAGCTTTTGGCCAGCTTGAGGTGTTGCGTGGCGTAAGCCTGAACGCCAAAAAAGGCGATGTGGTGTCGATGATTGGGGCTTCCGGTTCTGGCAAAAGCACGTTTCTGCGATGCATCAATTTTCTGGAAATGCCGACGCGCGGGCGCATTCTTGTGACTGGCGAAGAAATTGTTTTAAAACCCAACAAAGATGGCAATTTGCATCCGGTTGATCGAAAACAGCTAGAGCGGATTCGCACCAGGCTGGCCATGGTGTTTCAAAGTTTCAATTTGTGGCAACACATGACAGTTTTGCAAAATGTGATTGAAGCACCCATCCATGTCTTAAAAGTGCCGCGTGCCGAAGCCATTGAACATGCTGAAGCGCTTCTCAACAAAGTTGGCCTCTATGAAAAGCGTGATCAATATCCGGCGTTTTTATCGGGTGGGCAACAGCAGCGTGCGGCCATTGCCCGGGCTTTGTGTATTGATCCCAAGGTGATGCTGTTTGATGAACCCACCTCAGCGCTTGACCCTGAGCTGGTTGGTGAAGTTTTGAAAGTTATCCGCGATCTGGCCGAAGAAGGCCGCACCATGATTCTGGTAACCCATGAAATGAAATTCGCGCGTGATGTTTCATCGCATGTCATTTACCTGCATCAAGGCAAGGTGGAAGAAGAAGGCCCGCCGTCAAAAGTATTTGGTGCGCCAAACAGTGCGCGCTGCAAGCAATTCGTTTCAAGCATTCACTAGAAATGCGAAGCGATAGGGAAATTAAAAAGAACTTAGAAATGGAGACGAAAATGAAATTATCAACAAAGTTTACACTGGCGGCCTTTGCTGCTTTTGCATTGGCGCAAGCAACACCTGCCTTTGCAGATTTGAAAATGGGGGTTGCCGCTGAACCTTATGCACCCTTCACCTCGAAAGACGCTTCGGGCAAATGGGTTGGCTGGGAAGTAGACTTTATGAACGCCGTTTGCGCTGATATCGGCGAAAAATGCTCGATCGAAGAAGTGGCATGGGATGGTATTATTCCGGCCCTGCAAGCCAAGAAGTTTGATGCCATCATGTCTTCCATGTCGATCACACCAGAGCGCGCCAAAACCATCAATTTTTCCAGCATGTATTACAACTCGCTTGCTGTCATCATTGGTGCAAAGGGCGCTGACAAAGATTTCAGCCCAGAACATTTGAAGGGCAAAAACGTGGGCGTGCAAGTATCCACCACCCATGCTGCCTATCTGGCCAAATATTATGAGCCAAAGGGTGCTGTTGTTAAAACCTATGCCACCCAAGATGAAGCAAACGCTGATTTGGCCGCAGGCCGCTTGGATTATGTGATGGCCGATGGCGTGGCATTGGACGCGTTTTTAACATCTGATCAAGGCGTGTGCTGTGAACAAAAAGGTGCTGTGCCGATTGATATTGACATCTTGGGCCCAGGCGTTGGCTTTGGCATTCGCAAAGAAGATAGCGCAACTCTTGATAAGTTGAACAAAGGCATTGCTGATCTTGCCGCCAATGGCACATTTGATAAAATCACTGCCACTTGGAAGCTGCAAGGCAAAGTTGAAACACCGAAGAAATAAGGCATAAGGCGGGCCATTATAAAATGTGGCCCGCTGTTTTATCGTGATGATTCTCGCCACCGTTGCACCATTCACCACGCTCCTTTCATGGGGCGATCAAGGCTTTGGCGATGAGCTGTTCTGGGGTGCTGTTAAAACTGTTGAAATATCAGTGTTCGGTTATGCCTTCGGCTTGGCGCTGGGTTTGCTGGGTGCTGTTGGCAAGCTTTCAGGGCCGCCTTGGATTAAAACACTGCTCAATGGCTATACAACCATTGTGCGTGCCGTGCCTGAACTGGTGCTGATTTTGCTTTTATATTATGCTGGAACAGACTCAATCAACGGCGTTTTGAAATCCATTGGCTATAGCCCCATTGAAGTGAATGGTTTGGTGGCTGCTGTTTTTGTGTTGGGCTTTGTGCAAGGTGCCTATTCAACCGAGGTGCTGCGCGCGGCCATTCAATCGGTGCCCTTTGGCCAGATTGAAGCGGCAACCGCTTATGGCATGACGCGCTTTGGCCGCTTTCGCCGCATTGTGCTTCCCGCCATGTTACCCAACGCCATTCCGGGCCTTGCTAATTTGTGGTTGAATATCACCAAGGATTCGGCATTGATTTCTGTTGTGGGCTTTACTGAATTGGCCTTGGCCACGCGGCAAGCAGCGGGTGTCAGCAAACAATATTTCGTGCTCTATGTGGTGGCGCAAATGATCTATTTGTTGATTTCGCTAACATCCACATCACTGTTTGATTGGCTAGAGCGGCGGGTGCGCCGCGGCCAACCCAAGTTGAGTTGAGGGGCAAAATGCGCTGGGATTGGTTGCCATCACATCTACCGTTTCTCATTCATGGGTTGGGCGTAACTTTGCTCATTCTCATCGTGTCGGTTGTTCTGGGTTATATTTTATCAATTCCCATAGCCTTGGCCCAGGTAACTGGCAGCTGGCCCATGCGCATGGCGGCCAAAGCCTATTGCAGTTATATTCGCGGCACACCACTGTTGATGCAAATTTGGCTTTTGTATTATGGCTTGGGTTCACTGTTCCCGCTAATCCCCGGCATGCGTGAACATGCCATGTGGTTGATCCGGTTGGACGCTATTTATTATGGCCTGCTGTCATTCACCCTCAGTTTTGCTGGTTATGAAGCTGAAATTATGCGCGGCGCGTTTTTGTCTGTGCCGCGCGGGGAACTTGAAGCGGCCCGAAGCTATGGCATGACACCATTGCAGGTGTTGCGGCGGGTTTGGCTTCCCAGCGCTGTACTGAAAGTTATCCCCACTTTAACCGGCGAAGTGATTGGCCAATTGAAATCAACACCGTTAATTTTTACGATCCCGGTGATGGATTTGATGGGAGCCACATCAAAAGTGCGCCAAGACACCTATATTGTTTATGAGCCGCTGATTTTACTGGCCATCATTTATATGGTGCTCACCTACATCATCACCCGGCTGTTCGGCAGGCTGGAACAGCTGGTTCCCCAGCGGCGATCATAGCGTAAAGCCAAAACATCTGATTCAAATCATTCCTCCACGGGCGGGGTTGCACCGCCCGTCTAGAAAACACCCAGCGCGTTAAATGAAAAACTGGATCGGCGGGTCAAGCCCGCCGATGGAGAATGGCCATTTCCTTCTCCCCTTGAGGGAGAAGGTGGCGTGAAACGCCGGATGAGGGGGCGGCTCAGCTTTTCCTGATAGGTTTCCCAACTCCTCATCCGTCTCGCGCGAAGTGGCGCAATCCACCCCGTATCAAGTACGGGGCAGGCTCTTCTCCCTCAAGGGGAGAAGGGAAAAACCCATCCACCCATAAAAAAACGGCCCGCAAAAGCGGGCCGTTCCTTCGTTTTAATCCGGAATGGATTAGAACTTGAACCATGTTACGAGAGCTGCTGTGTAAGACTTATCAGCAACACCACCTGTTTGGTATGCGCCTTCAAGACCAATCTTCAGCTTTGAAACTGGTGTGTAATAGATACCAGCGTTCATAACAGTAGCGCCAGCAAGCGTATCAGCAGCTGCTGTGCCGAAGTCATGTGTTACGCCGAGTTCGAGGTTCGATGTATCACCGAGAGCCACGTTGGCATAACCACCAGCAGACCAAACGTCATAGTTAGCTGTAGCAACTGGACCACCCAAGAGCGATGAAACGTTGCCTTTGCCTTGATGCGTTGCACCAACTGAAACGCCCAAAGTAACTGGGTCAAACTTCAAGCCCAAGCCACCGCTTACAACCCATGAAGCGTCGCCGCCTGGATAGCTGTTGCCCCAATAACCGCCGCCCAAATCCATGCTGATCATGTCCATGCTGTATTTTGCACGAGCAGATACGCCGAATGCGCTGTTGTCATTGTTGTTGTTGGCGTCTTCAATTTGCACAGCAAAGCTGATTGGGCCATCGGCATAACCAAGCTTGAATGCGATTGGATCGTTCGCTGGCGAACCATAGATGGCACCCCAAGGATCGTTGTAAGCGCATGTGCAATTTGCGTCAAATGTGTAACCAGACTTGGCCAAGCTGCCGAGAACGCCAGCTGTCAATGTCATGTTTGGTGTGAACTTCCAATAGCCGTTGAAGCCGTCGGTTGCCAATGTGCTGTTACCAGCATTGTACTTCAATGCATTGTCTGAACCGCCGTTAGCAACAGTAGCGATATTCACGCCAACTTCGCCAACTGCTGTGTCTGTCTTTGCTGATACTGCAAAGCCAGCGCGAGCGCGGATGTCTGTG
Organism: Aestuariivirga sp.; assembly: GCA_043766895.1. Lineage (GTDB taxonomy): Bacteria > Pseudomonadota > Alphaproteobacteria > Rhizobiales > Aestuariivirgaceae > Aestuariivirga. The sequence continues at coordinate 4,143 of JAYUHQ010000163.1, read as the reverse complement.
CTGTATTGTGATCCAACAGCAGCAGAAGAATCATAACCAGTTACAACAGCAGCGCGAACATAGCCTGACCAAGCAATTGTGGTCGCAGCAGCTGCAGGAGCATCAGCTGTTGGCATGATCGAAATGATGTGCTTGTCGCCATCCTTAGAGAAGGCAACCATCGAATAGCCAGCTGGAACAGCAGGAGTTGCTTCAAGTGTTGCAACGCGAGCGTTCAGTGTTTCGATTTGTGCTTTCAAATCGCTGAGGTTATCAGCGCGAGCGCTAACCGACACTGCAGCAAGAGCCGCTGTACCGAGAAGAGCAATTTTCATAATCTTCATATTCGTAATCTCCCAAAAGAGTTTGGAGTTTCATTGAGCCCCCCCGGTCCCCTGCAAATGAGTAGGTTGGGCGAAGCACGAGTCGCCGTGCGTTCGAGAATGTGTTTCTGCCATATCAGCGTTAACGTCAACGCATAAGCCCACACTTAAAACACATTTCGCCGGGCTGTGGCGCATAAGTCACAGTTTCGTCATGCAACTTGATCCAAATCACTAAAAACCCATTAAGATTAAGGGGAAAGCTTAATGACAGGTAACCAGAATCAACTAGCCAATAGCGTTTAAGGTATGATAACAAATTCTTAATTGCAGAAATGCGCCTGGGGGCGCTGCTGCCGATTCTTAACGGGGAAGATCAAGATGTATCAATGGCAACCTATGACGTGGCTCAAAGTGGCAACAGTGGGGGCTGGTCTTCCTTGGGTTGCAGCCGCTCTGTTTAATACCAGCTCGCTCGTAACTGACATTACCACGCGCGCCCAAGCCGCCGCTGGTGATTGGGCCAAAGTTCAGTTTGATGGCCGCGATGCCACATTAACCGGAACCGCCACGGGCCAAGATGCTGTTGATGCCGCAGTAAAAGCCGTCATGGGCACATATGGTGTGCGCACAGTTATAACAGAAGGTGTAAAAATTGCTCAAGTTGCTCCGGCCCCATTGCTGACGGCGCCAACTGTCACTTCAATCACTACGAACCAAAAAATGCCAATGATCACCGGAACATGGCCCGAAGGTGTTGCCAAAACGCTGGATGTTGCTGTCAACGGCAAAACCTATTCACTGGGCAAAGATGCTGAACTCACAACAAATGCTGGCACATGGACATTAAAGCCAGCTGCCGCAATTCCTGATGGCGCTTATGATGTTGTGCCAAGCGCGGGTGATGGCGCCAAGCAAACTGTTGCTGCGGCCACACCTGGCAAATTGGTGGTTGATACCGTGGCACCCGCTGTTGCAACTGTTGCTGCAGCAGCCGCTGGCGCAGTGTGGCCCTATGCCATTAAAGGCACCTGGCCGGAAGGTGACGCAAAAACATTAACAGCCCAATTGGCTGACAAAACTTATACTTTGGGCAAAGACAAAGAATTAACATCAGACGGCAAAGGCAATTTCACTTTCGATCCAAAGGTAGAATTAAAGCCCGGCAGTTATGATGTGAATTTTGCATCAATTGATGCCGCCGGCAACGCAACGCCCTTCGTGGCCAAAGCCGCCATTGTTATCGCAGAGGCTGCAAAAGCGGCCGATGCAGCAAAGCCTGTTGCCGCCGCCGCCGTTGCGCCAACAGTGGCCGCCGTTCCCGCAGGGTCAGTTTGGCCTTATGCCATTTCAGGAACATGGCCTGAAGCAAAGGGCAATTCGCTCTCTATAACGCTGGCCGACAAAACTTATGATTTGGGCAAAACCAAAGAACTGATTTCAGATGGCCATGGCACTTATACATTCATGCCCGCAGCAACGCTAAAACCCGGCTCTTATGATTTGAGCTATTTGGTAACAACGGCCGATGGCAGCACAACCAAAACAGTTGTGCCAGCAGCAATCGTTGTTGCAGATGCGCCAGCCGCCGCTGCGCCTGCGGTTCCGCCACCACCAGCGGCGTTAACAGCCCCAACAGTTGATCATATTTCTGTTGAAGCAGGCCAGCCCACAATTATCACTGGCACATGGAAAGTGGGTGAGGGATCTTCTCTCAATGTTGCGGTGAACGGCAGCAATTATCAATTGGGCAAACAGACAAACCTGTTGTCTGATACTTCTGGCAAATGGACGTTGAAATTGGCTGATGGTTTGCCCGAAGGCAAATACAACGTGCGCGCTGTGGTTTCAGCAGCTGGTGGCCGCGTTGCCGGTGATGGCGGGGCCGATGAGCTAACCGTAACGCCAATCGTGATTGCTGCACCAAAACCCGCCCCAAAGCCTGTTGCAGCACCCGCTGCGGCCGCAGCTGCGGTGGTTTTTGCAGCACCAACTGTTGTTTCAGTGGCATCTGATTCAGACCATCCAACTGTTAAAGGCACTTGGCCCGCAGGTGTTGCCAAAGGCCTCACCGTTGAACTTGATGGCGTGACCCACAAACTTGGCAAAGACTATGACTTGCTATCTGACGCGAGCGGCAATTGGACGTTGAAACCAAAGGCCCCCGTGGTCAACGGCACCTATGATGTGATCGCCACCGCCATTGGCGCAGACGGAAAAGGCGTTTCAGACACATCCAAAGGTGAACTTACCGTGAAGGTTGCTGCACCGCCGCCAGCGCCACCCGCAGCGCAAAGTTATGACTGTGTGGGCACATTGGCGCGCATTGCCGCTGTGTTCCCTGTGCGTTTCAAATTTAATCATGATGATTTGGCTGATCCATTCGCATTGGCCGTCAACCAATATGCGTCATTGTTGAAAGATCCACGCTGTGTGGCCATTAAAATGCAAGTCGCTGGCCACGCTGATTTTCTGGGCTCTGAAGCTTTCAACCAAGGCTTGAGCGAACGTCGGGCAAAAACCGTCATTGATGCGTTAGTTAAAGCGGGCATTGATGCTGGGCGCCTGACGGGCATTGGCTATAGCAAAGACCGGCCGATTGATCCGGCAAGGTCTGCTGATGCGCGTGCCAAAAACCGCCGCGTTGAATTTACTGTTATGAAATAAGGGGAAACACATGAACGAATTTTTCAATTGGCATAACAGCTGGATTTTGGTGCAGCACAACTTTTTCTGGCTTTTGCTTGCCTTCGCAATCGGCGCATGGGTTGGATTTACTTACAACACCCCAGAAAAACGCATCAACTAAAGGGCCATGGCATCATGACACATTATCTCATCGAACTGGCCATATTTATGGTTCTTGCCTATTTTCTCGGTTGTCTTTTGGGCTGGGCTGCCCGCAATCTTTTTGCAGCTGAACCTGAAGCCCAACCTGTAATGGCGCCTGTTGTTGCAAAACCTGTTGCCCAACCTGTCGTCAAGCCAGTGGCAACGCCAGCGCCAATGGTGGCCCGCCCGGTTGTAGTGCCCCCACCAATTGTTGCCGCACCGGTTGCCGCAGCAATGGAAACTGGCAAAATGGAAAGGCCTAAGGGCATCGATAAAGCCCGTGGCGGCAAAGCTGATGATTTACAACGCATCAGCGGCATTGGCCCTAAGAACGAGGCGATTTTGCACAATCTGGGCTTCTTTCACTTTGACCAAATTGCCGAATGGACACCAAACCAAGTGGCGTGGGTGGATGATCATTTGCGTTTTAACGGTCGCATCAACCGTGAAGAATGGATTCGCCAAGCAAGCCTTTTGGCTGCCGGCAAAGAAGATGAATTCAAACGTGATTATGGCACTGGCGGAATGAAAAACACCAAGAGCGAAACTTTGTCTGGTTCACGCACGCGCAAATAAGAATTTCGACATCAAAAATTAAAAGGCCCGCATGAACCTGCGGGCCTTTTTTTAACCGCACTTGCTAATCAGCGCCTGTATTGAACCGCTTCGACAATCTGTTGCCGGGGCAATGCTTGATGTGCTGCCCACATTGATATCTTCAGGTTGGCCACGCTTAAGGTCAGCCGTCATTGGGCGCACTGTGTCTGGCGCTAAACGCGAACGATAAACATGCACATTTTGCATCACTTTTTGCACATATTGGCGCGTTTCATTGAAGGGGATGCATTCAACCCAATCAACCGCATCAACTTGGCCGCCGCGTGGATCACCAAAGGCTTGCAGCCATTCGCGTGAACGCCGTGGCCCCGCGTTATAGGCAGCCAATGTGAGGATGTAAGAGCCGTTGAACGTGTCTACCAGATCAGCCAAATGGGCCGCACCCAGTTGC
>JAYUHQ010000162.1:0-1741 GCA_043766895.1 Aestuariivirga sp. | reverse complement strand
CAATCGCTGGAATTGCTGAATACGAATATAGGAGGTTGATGCAGTGAGCGCACTTCCTGAACCACTAACGACGATTGGACACGACATTGAGGGCTATGATGGATTCCTGTTGAATGTTCAAAAACTCATGGCGTCAGAGCTTTGGGCGCTATCGACAGGCGATGAATTCAAAGCCGCAGTGGGCCTTTGGTGTCGCGCATGGACGCAAAAGCCTCATGGATCATTGCCAGATGATAATCGGGTGTTGGCTGGTTTTTCTGGGGCTGGTGTCAAGTGGAATAAGGTCAAAGATATGGCCTTGCGTGGATTTATAAAATGCAGTGATGGGCGGCTTTACCATGAAACGTTATGTGATGATGTGGTGCGGGCTTCGGATGCAAAGTCATCACGTTTGAAGCGCACGGAGTCAGCCACACAAGCTAGACAAAAACAACGTGACGACCAACGTAACGACCAACGTAACGACCAACGTGACGATGAACGTGACGTTAATCCAAAAGACAACGTAACGACTACCAAGATAACCTTAACCTTAAGTGAAGGTAAGAAAGAAGATGGGTTATGTAGCGCGCGCGAGGTTTCACATGAAACAATTAGTCAGTCTACGGACGATCTTGAAAAAGTTTTACGAGAAGCGGCTGGTTGGCAATCGCACCCTGCACCAAATCTTTTTGTCACTGGCCAAATTGCCGAGTTAATACGAAACGGGGCAAGCCTTGAACACGATGTTATTCCAATAATCCGCCGCGATGCGCCGCGATGTCGATCACCGAACTGGAATTATTTCGTTCCGGCGATAGCCCAAGCCCGCGCCGATCGAGAAGCTGCATCAAAATTAAACCCAGAGGCCAAGCCAAATGCTCCAAACCATCACAACGCAAAAGAACCCCATCGCGCCACAATCGCCGCAAACAAACTCCGTGCAGAGCTTGGATTGGGATCGCATAGCGAAGGCGCTGGACACGACATATCGCCAAGGGATTACGAGATTAGTAACTCTTGACGAAGCGCGCGCAGTAGCATCGCAGCCGATTCCTAGGACATGTTCAGGCGATCAGGCGCTGGCCTTTGCGGAATTTATGGGCAAGGCGATGCCAACCGGTCAGGGGACTGATTTCGATATTTGGGTCAAAGACGCGGCCATTATATTTTCGGAATATCCAGAGCAAGACGTTCGAATTTTAGTTGAGCATCCCGTCAAAGGCATTCGCTCAAAATTCAAATGGCTACCGCAACCAAGTGACTTAATCGAGTTTTTGAACGAAATGCGTAATCGGCGCGGTCGAATAATTTCAAACGCAAAGCATGTGATTTCTGAAAAAAGCAAGCTAGTCGAGATAGAAGAAACACCTGAACAACGCGCATCAATGGGCAGGAAAGTTGAAAACCTAGCGCGTGAATTGGCTGGCAAAAGGTCACTTGATGACGTAGAAAAGCTTCGTGCAGAAAACATTGCGTTCAACAAAAAATGTATTGAGGCTGGCGGCGGAAGCTATCAGGTAGGTTTGATGATTTTATTAGAGCAGGGCAACTGATAAATCTTAAGGCCGCGAAATAGATCAACACAACGAAAGGATGAAAGAAAAATGACTCAAACAATAATTCCAAGTATGAATTTAAGGTTTGTTGAAAAAGAGGTTTTTGGTGGCCATTCATTTGGAATGGATAATTATCGAAAAATAAAAATATTACAGCAAATGTTTACAACCTCAAAAGGCCAAGAATGGCGTGACATACCATT
>JAYUHQ010000161.1:0-12604 GCA_043766895.1 Aestuariivirga sp. | reverse complement strand
AGTGGAGCCGACACTGAAGGTGGGGGACAGTGTCGGCTCCGAGTTAGCCCGGCGGCTTGGGGGATGGGGGACGCCAGCCGAGCAAGTCAAACTCAAATCAATTCATCAATTGCTTTTCGTGCCCACTAAAACTTGTGAAGGCTGCTTTTGCAGGCTTACCCATTGAGTGGCCTGTTGTTGCGATTGACGTTTTAGAAAAGTGTATCCGGTTGCATCCCAGCGCAAAATTTCGGTGCGGCGATTATCCAGAATGAAATCGCCCTTGCTGGTTGGAATGGTTAAAACCGCGTGGCCTTCGGCATTTTCATCGAGAACCACCGTCATCAGCAAAACATCGGGGCTAAGGCCCATGCCTTGCAGATAACGCTTTTTCAAAAGCGCGTAATCTTCGCAATCTCCGGCATCAACGGGATATGTCCAATAATCAGGAACGCCATAGAGTGCCATATCGGTTGTTGGCCGAATTTTGGTATTGACGTAATGGTTGACCTGTTGAATTTGGTCCCAGGTTTCGGTGGTCAATGCCAAACGCTCTGGTTTTCCCGCGTTGAATTTGCATTCTTCTTCGCCGCGGCCGCAAAAGGCCACATAGCCCACAGGTGGAAGCGACTTTCCATATTCTGTGGCTTGTGCGGTGTTTGGTGCGGGTTTCACAAAATTTACATTCGTTGTGGCTTGTGCAGATGTTGCCAGCAAGCTGATGAGCGTTAAAACAGTTCCTGTTGCTGTTCGAATATTCATGTTCAAGCCCCGAATTCTTTTCTTGTTATGGGCTGAACCTACACCACAGAGATTTCCTTCGGGTTCGTTTGTGTTGTATAAGTCTATGTAATTGTTAGGTAAAATGTATTGAGTTTGTTAACCATGGTTTTTGCACTGGGTGGGGCAAGGCAGGGGTTGCAGAAACGCATTGCGCCTGATAGTTACGCCACACTTATCTGAAGTGGCATGCGGTCATGGCGGAATTGGTAGACGCACTACCTTGAGGTGGTAACGGGGAAACCCGTGGAGGTTCGAGTCCTCTTGGCCGCACCATTCCATTTAATTGGGATGAAAAACGCAGCGATGCGTTAACGATGAGAAGGGGTGAACATGAGCGATTATTCACATGTTGCCCAGCTGCGTGACCCTTGGGGGGCGCTGAATTCAAATTTCATTGAAGATTTGCGTGGCTGCCTTGAAGCACAAGACGCAAAATCAGCGCGTTTGCAAACCCGCGATCTGCATGCGGCGGATTTGGCTGATGCTTTGCAAGCGCTCAGTTCGCAAGAACGGGTGGCCCTGATCAGCCTTTTGGGCAAGAACTTTGACGTTGAAGCGCTGGCTGAACTGGATGAAGGCACACGCGACAGTTTGATTGAGGCACTGCCTGCCGAAGTTGTGGCCTCTGCGATCAAAAAACTTGATACTGATGATGCCGTCTATCTGCTCGAAGATCTTGATCGCGAAGACCGCGCCGAAATTTTGGCGAAAGTGTCGAAAGAAGACAGGGCAGCCTTAAGCCGAGCCTTAGACTATCCCGAAGACACCGCTGGCCGTTTGATGCAGAACGAGTTTGTGGCTGTGCCAGAATTTTGGACCGTGGGGCAGGTGATTGATCACACCCGCTCAGCCAGAGGGCTTCCTGAAAACTTTGTAGAAATTTATGTCACCAATGAAAGTTTTAACTTGAAAGGTGCGATGCCGCTTTCGCGCCTGTTGCGTTCCAAGCGCGAACGCAAAATTGCAGACTTGATGGACACCGATCAAACGGTTTTTAACGTCAATGACCCGCAGGAAGATGTTGCTTATAAGTTTGAACAATACAACCTTGTCTCTGCCGCGGTGACCGACACCACCGGCAAATTGGTTGGCATGCTGATGGTGGATGATATTCTCGACATCATTCAAGAACGCGCTGAAGATGATATGTTGCGATTGGGAGGCGTTGCGGCCGATGAAGATATTACAGGTTCTGTTTTAGAAACCACAAGGCTGCGTTTTGCCTGGCTGTTTATTAATTTGTTGACCGCTGTTTTGGCGTCTTGGGTGATTTCGTGGTTTGATGCCACCATTCAACAAATGGTGGCCATTGCAGTATTGATGCCAATCGTTGCATCGATGGGTGGCAATGCAGGAACCCAAACCATGACGGTTGCTGTGCGCGCCCTTGCCACGCGGCAACTGGGGCCATTTAATGCCATGAAAGTGGTGTGGCGTGAATGTGCTGTTGGCCTGATCAACGGATTTTTGTTTGCGCTTATCATTGGGCTATTCACATGGGCTTGGTTTGGCTTTGGGGCTTTGGGTGTGATCATTGGGGCTGCCATGATAATCAATTTGTTGGCGGCGGCGTTGGCCGGCATTCTTTTGCCACTGGCGATGGATCATTTTGAATTTGACCCCGCAATTTCAGCTGCCGTATTTTTGACAACAGTTACTGATGTTGTGGGGTTCTTCTCATTTTTGGGTTTGGCCAGCCTGTGGCTTCGAAAGGGCTGAACATGATAACGCGCATTGCAGCGGCTCTTTTTGTTGTTTTTGCTTTTTCATTTTCGGCACTGGCGCGTGATGCACAATGGGCCAAGCCTTTGGTTTTGGTGGGTGCCAGCAATTTGAACCAAGTTGGCCCAAACCTTTATCGATCAGCCCAACCCACGGCAGAAGGCTTTAAAAATCTGGCGGCCAATCTTCACATTCAAACAGATTTGAATTTGCGCACAGGCCCTTCAGAATTGGAACTGCTGAAAGGCACCGATATTGAGGCCCAACACGTGCCGATGACAACCTTCATCACCCAAGCCGAAATGATCAAGGCCTTGCAAATTATCATTGCGGCACAAAAAAAGGGGCCGGTTTTGGTCCACTGTCAACGCGGTGCAGACAGAACCGGGGCCGTTATTGCGATGTATCGCATTGTGGTTCAAGGCTGGAGCAAGCAACGCGCCCTAGATGAAATGGAGCATGGCGGTTATGCGTTTAACCCCATTTTGATCAATATCCCGTTTTTCATCAATCATGCTGATATTGCGGCTTATCGCACTGCACTTGCCATTTCGCCTTAACGCCGCTAGAAGCCCACCAAATCCCGCTTTAGACTAGGAGATATATTATGGCACGTGTGACCATTGAAGATTGCATTGACAAGCTTCCGAACCGTTTTGAACTGGTGCTGCTTGCATCCCACCGTGCGCGTAACATTGCGCAGGGGACACCCATTATGGTTGACCGCGATAACGACAAAGACCCCGTTGTTTCGTTGCGTGAAATTGCTTCTTCGCACATCAACACCGATGATTTGCGCGAAGAGTTTATCCACGCCATGCAAAAGCAGGCCGAGGTTGATGATGCTGAAGAAACCGAAGTGCCAATGATCACCCAATCAGGTGATATGAGCATGGTAGATGATTCGGCCCAAATCGGCCAAATGGAACAAATGACGGAAGAAGAATTGTTGCGCGGCCTTGAAGGTCTGCCACCGGCAGAAAGCCCAGGAAGCCAACGCAACGGCTATTGATAAGCGTTTGCCGCAAGGCGAAGTGAAGGCCCTTGGTAAAGAACCAAGGGCCTTTTTTTTAGTTGAGATTGAGCGCTTGTGTAAGATCGCCCAATGGCGGTTGGTTGTTGGCTTTCAACGCGGCATCACGCGTTGTTAGGCCTTCGAGCATGGGCAGATCATAGCGTTTGGTAATGAAACGCAGAATTGACGTTGTGTCATAAAGCGTGTGGTCAACCGTTCCCATTTTTGCAAAGGGCGAAATGATGAGGGCTGGAACGCGCGACCCTGGGCCAAATCGATCAGCTTTTGGCGGGGCGGCATGATCATAAAAGCCACCATTTTCATCATAGGTGATAACAACAAGCATGTTGTTCCATTGCGGGCTTTTTTCAAGATGGCCAATAACATCGGCCAGATGTTGATCACCCGAAGCAATTTCGGCATAGCCCGGATGTTCATTCAAATTGCCTTGCGGCTTGTAGAATGAAACTTCTGGCAATTTTCCGGCATCTATATCTTTCAGGAAGGCTTCACCATTGATGCCGCCATCTTTCAAATGTTCAGCGCGCATTTTTGTGCCGGGTGCCATGTCGGCAAAATAATTAAACGGCTGGTGGTGAAACTGGAAAATTGGGGCAGGGGTTACAGCGGTGCCATCAAGTGTGGCTTGCCATGCGCCTGCATACCAACCCCATGTGACGTTTTTCTGGCTGAGCAAATCGCCAATATGGGTCATGCTTTGGGGTGGTAAAGTGTTCGGCGCTGATGGATCAGCCAAGGCTTGGTCACCGCCAGCAACGGGCTTGTTGGCACTGGGTTGATAGGGCGGCTGCATGGTGTTAACGGCATAGCCATCTGGCGTGATGGCACCATCTGATTCAAACTTCGGTGCACCGGCAACGGCGGAAGCAGGGCTATCGGCCTTGGTTTTGAGGGTAACGCCATCATCTTCAACAGATACGATGAGCCCTTTGGCTGGCGAGTTTTGAGCATTTGGATATTGACCCACGCAAGCGCAAATCAACTCGAAGTGGTTGAGAAATGACCCGCCAAACGCAGCTTGGTAAAAATTGTCAGCCAATACATATTTTTTGGCCACCGACCAGAGCGGCAATTGTGAGCCATCATAGACACCCATAACAACGCCGCCAGCATCTGTCCAAGCGGCGAATTTATCGTTTTTGCCGCCATCAATTTGCATTTGATTTTGATAGAAGCGATGCCACATATCGCGCGTGGCGACTTTTGTTGGCAAGTTAAAATGTTTGGCATCGTCAATGTTAAAAGTGGAATTGACCAAATGTGCGGTGTCCGTTTCAGCAATTGCCGGAACCACGCCCTTGGCCGTCAGGCCGCCCCATGTTTGTGGAAGTTCGGCCAAAGGTTTTCCATCTCTGTCGAGTTGCTTTACCTGATCTGCAGTGATGTTTTGCAGCCCGTTGGCGCCCGGAAATGTGCTGTAGAGATTATCAAAGCTGCGGTTTTCAGCATAAATGACAACCACGTTTTTGATTTTGCTTAGCGCTTCATCGGCTTGGGCAAAGCTTGCTGTGGCAACAAGGCTGACAGTTGCTAAGAGCAGCTTTTCTGAAAATCGAAATGTCATTTTTAACTCTCCTGTTTAAGGTTGTTTTGCAAAAATGATCTTCACTTATGTCAGTTTTGTGAAAGTTTGAAACTTGGTGCTAGCCATCTGATAAAAATTGCTTATTCTCGTTTCCTATGATGCGTCAGTATGAATTGGTCGAGAGGGTTCAGAAATATGACCCGAATGCGGATGAGGATTTGCTCAACCGCGCTTATGTTTATGCCATGAAAGCCCACGGCACCCAAACGCGTGCCTCGGGCGAGGCTTATTTTAATCACCCCTTAGAAGTTGCTGCCATTCTTGTTGATATGAAGCTTGATGCTGCCACAATTGCCGCAGCCTTGTTGCACGACACAGTGGAAGACACAGAGGCCACGCATCTTGAGTTGGTGGAAAAATTTGGGCCAGATATTGCGGCCCTGGTTGATGGCCTGACCAAGATTAAAAAACTAGATATGATGACCAAGGAGGCAACTCAGGCCGAAAACCTGCGCAAGCTGTTGTTGGCCATGTCTCGTGATATTCGTGTGTTGCTGGTGAAACTGGCAGATCGATTGCACAATATGCGAACCCTTTCGCATGTGAAGCCTGAAAAGCGTTTGCGGGTTGCCCAAGAAACCATGGAAATTTATGCGCCCTTGGCGGGCCGCATGGGCATGCAAGTTGTGCGCGACGAGATGGAAGACATTGCCTTTGCCATTCTTAACCCCACAGCCAATGCAATGATCAGAGAGCGGTTAGAACGGCTGCATCAGGAAAGTGGTGATCTGTTAAAAGGCATTGAAGTTGCGCTCAGCAAATCATTGGCAGAACACCAGATTGTTGCTGAAGTAAAAGGGCGTGAAAAACGCGCCTACTCAATCTTTCGCAAAATGGAACGAAAGCATCTGGCACTTGATCAGCTTTCTGACATTTTCGGCTTTCGGGTTTTGGTGAAGGAAGTTGACGAATGTTATCGTGCCCTTGGCGTGGTTCACCAAAAATGGCTGGCTGTGCCGGGCAAATTTAAAGACTATATTTCCAACAGCAAACAGAATGATTATCGATCATTGCATACAATTGTGATTGGGCCTCACTCGCAGCGCGTTGAAATGCAAATTCGAACCTTTGAGATGCATGATATTGCAGAGCGCGGGGTTGCTGCCCACGCGCTGTATAAAGACATCAATGAAGCAAAAGAAGCGGTAGCAGGTGTTCGCATACCCGCAAATGAATCCAACGCCTATCGTTGGCTGAGGCATTTGATGGACGTGCTGCAAGAAGGAGACAGCCCCAAGGAATTTTTGGAACATACCAGACTTGAACTGTTTCATGATCAGGTTTTCTGTTTCACACCGAAGGGACAATTGATTGCATTACCGGTTGGCGCAACACCGATTGACTTTGCCTATGCGGTGCACACGTCGATTGGTGATAGTTGCGTGGGCTGCAAAATTAACGGCCGTCACGCCACTTTGGTAACAAAACTGCAAAACGGCGACGAAGTTGTGATCATAAGGTCAGACGCGCAAACACCACCGCCCGCTTGGGAGGCCATTGTGGTGACAGGTAAAGCCAAGGCGGCCATTCGTCGGGCCACGCGGGCTGATATTCGCAAACAATATACGGGTCTTGGCCGTGAAATGGTTGAGAAGCTTTTGGCAAGGCAAGGCAAAGTATTTTCAGAAAAAGAAATGGCCATTGCTTTGCCGCGCGTGGGCCACCGCAATAGCGATGATGCGTTTGCCGCAGTTGGGCGGGGCGATTTGGTTCCGGCAGATTTGTTGAAAGCCATGGGTTTGGCTGTGGATGAAAAAGACGCCAAGGCCAACAGACGTAAATCTTCGAAAGTTCGGGATTTGCAAGAGGGGCAGTTTTCATTGCCAGTTCGTGGTGCGGCAGCCAATATGGCGTTAAAGATCTATCCTGTGACCGGCGCTGTTCCGGGCGAGCGGATTGTAGGCATTATTACACCGGGCGAGGGCATTACGATTTACCCCATTTTCGCTGAAGCACTCGAGCAATTTGACCAAGAGCCCGAACGTTGGGTGGATTTGGCGTGGGGCGTTGCTGAAGAGGGCATGCGTTTTCCCGCCCGGATGAACATTATCTTGATGAACGAAGTGGGCGCTTTGGGCCAAGTTGCACAGACCATCGGTGAATATGGTGGCAATATCGATGAGCTGACCATGCAGGCGCGTCATGGCGTTAGAGATTTTTTTGAACTGAAAATATTGCTTGAGGTTTTTGACATCAGGCATTTGAACGAGATTATGAATGGGCTAAGAACCAAACCCTTGGTGAACGAAATTAACAGAGTGACGGGATAATGCTTTCGCAAACAGAAGTTTTGGATGAATTTCGCGCGGCAGGCGCATTGTTGGAAGGGCATTTCGTTCTTTCATCGGGCCTTCATTCGCCGCGTTATTTGCAATGCGCCCGGGTGTTAATGGATGCGGCGCGGGCTGATCGGTTGTGCAAATCACTGGCTGAACAAGTGCGCGGTGGCGGACTTGGCAAAATTGATTTGGTGGCGTCGCCTGCCATGGGCGGGGTTGTGGTGGGTTATGAAATGGGCCGCCAGCTGGGCGTGCCCGCGATTTTTTTTGAGCGCGTTGATGGCAAATTGGTTTTGCGCCGCGGCTTTCATATTGAAAAAGGTGCCCGCGTTTTAATGGTGGAAGATATTGTCACCACCGGGCTTTCTTCCCGCGAATGCATTGATGGCATCACTTCCGAAGGCGGGGTTTGTGTGGCCGCAGCCTGTCTGATCAATCGCTCAGGCGGCAAGGCTGATGTTGGGGTTCCGCTTTATGCGTTAACAGCGCTTGATGTGCCCACTTATGCGGCCGATAAATTGCCGCCAGAACTGGCCGCAATTCCTGCCACAAAGCCCGGCAGCAGGGGATTGAATAAATGATATTGGGCATCGGCAACGACATTGTCGATATTACACGCGTTGAAAAAACCTTGGAGCGGTTTGGCGCAAGATTTGTTGATCGAATTTTTACCGATGTAGAAAAGCGCAAATCTGACAATCGCACCTTGCGTGCCGCGTCTTATGCCAAACGCTTTGCCGCAAAAGAAGCGTGTTCAAAAGCCTTGGGCACAGGCTTTCGGCGCGGCGTTTTCTGGAAAGACATGGGTGTGGTGAACGAACCATCGGGCAGGCCCACAATGGTTTTAACGGGCGGGGCAAAAGCGCAGCTTGATCGGCTGACGCCTGCGGGAATGACAGCAAAAGTGTTTCTGACAATTACCGATGATATGCCTTATGCTCAAGCTGTGGTGATTATCGAAGCATCGCCCAAACTGTGACATGTGCGCCACAGTGGTCTGCCATGAATTGGGCGCGATTGCATCGCAAAGCGATTGAACTATATAGGGTTTTTTGGAAGCGGACTTGCCCGCTTGGCAAGGTTGGTTGATGAGCAAAGATTCATATATGTTTGGAGATAAATCTTTAGGCGCAGAAATGTGGGAGACTGCAAAAGTTATTGTGCAGGCTTTGGCAATTGCGTTCTTTGTGCGCTTGTTTTTGTTCCAACCATTCAACATTCCATCAGCATCGATGTATCCCACTTTGAACATTGGGGATTATCTTTTTGTTTCAAAGCTTTCTTATGGCTATGGGAAGTATTCGTTTAACTTTCAATTGGGTGGTTTTTCCGGCCCGCCAGTAATTAAATGCTGCAATTTTATTGATTTTCCGGGCCGTAAAATTCTGCCAGATTTGCCAAAGCGCGGCGATGTGGCCGTGTTCAAATATCCGCAAGACCTGACGATCGATTACATCAAACGCGTCATCGGCCTGCCGGGTGACCACATTCAAATGAAGAATGGTGTGTTGTTCATCAACAACCAAGAAGTGAAAAAAGAGCGGATTGAAGATTATGTCGATCCCAACGGCGAAAGTGGCCGAGGCCCGGTTGTGGCGCAATTTCGCGAAACACTGCCCAATGGTGTAACTTACAACGTTTTGGATTTTGGCCAAACGGAAGAAGATAACACTGATGAATATGTGGTTCCGGCCGATCATTATTTTATGATGGGCGATAATCGCGACAACAGCCAAGATTCACGTTTTCTCGACAAAGTTGGTTATGTTCCTATTGAAAATTTTGTGGGCCGGGCTGACATTATTTTCTTCTCGTTCATGCCCAGCGCATCTTTGTTTCAACCCTGGAATTGGCCGTTTCAAATTCGCTATTCGCGCTTTTTGAACAGGGTGCATTGAGTTTGCAACAGGCTGCGGCATTGGCGAAACTTGAAGATCTGATTGGTTATAATTTCAAAGATGCAAGTTTGGTGGCGATGGCCTTTACCCATGGCAGCCACAAGAACAAGCTTGTTGATTATCAACGTTTGGAGTTTCTGGGCGATCGCGTTTTAAGTTTGGTGATTGCGCAAGAGCTGTATCAGCGCCACCCCGAAGAGCGCGAAGGCAAACTTGCGGCAAGGCTTAGCCTTTTGGTGCGGGCCGAGGCCTGTGCTGCTGTTGCCCATACGCTTGGGCTTGAAGAGTTTGTGCTTCTGGGCACTGTTGAAAAGCGCAAAGGTGTTCACCAAGCGGCATCAGTGCTTTCTGATGTGGTTGAAGCGTTGATTGGCGCGATCTATCTTGATGGGGGCTATGCACCTGCGCAAAGGTTTATCTTGCGCCATTGGGATGAAATGTTGGCAAAGTCGCAAGGTGATTTGAAAGACGCAAAATCATTTGTGCAGGAATGGGCCTTGGCGCGGGCCTTGGCCTTGCCCCAATATTCAGTGTTAAAGCGCGTGGGAAGTGAACATGCGCCGATTTTTACCATTGGCTTGCAGGTCGGAGACTTGACCCTTGCTGAAGGGCAAGGAAATTCAAAACAAGTAGCAGAGATGGCCGCAGCACAGGCCTTCATTGCGCGGGAAGGTTTACGATAATGACTGAGACGATGAAACGCTGTGGCTTTGCTGCCATTATTGGTGCGCCAAATGCTGGCAAATCCACATTGGTGAATAAGCTTGTGGGGGCGAAAATTTCAATCGTGTCTCATAAGGTGCAAACCACACGGGCGCGCATTCGGGCAATTTATATGCGGGGTGATGCGCAAGTTGTGTTGGTGGATACGCCCGGCATTTTCAAACCACGCCGCAAGCTTGATGAAGCCATGGTTGGCAATGCTTGGGGCGGGGCTTCAGAGGCAGACGCCGTTGTGCTGTTGATTGATGCGCGGCGCGGGCTTGATGAAGAGGCCCATGGCATTATTGAAAATTTCAAAGCAACCAAAACCAAGGCGATTTTGGTGATCAATAAAGTAGATTTATTGCCCGCTGAAAAACTTTTGCCCCTGTCGCAAGAGATCAACGCGCTTTATGATTTTACCGAAACGTTTATGGTCAGCGCTTTAACGGGTTCCGGCATCGATAAGCTGGGCGAACGTTTGGCGGCTTTGATGCCGGCTGGCGAATGGCTTTACCCAGAAGACCAAACGGCTGATGTGCATTTGCGCTTTATCGCTGCGGAAATTACGCGTGAGAAAATTTATGAGCGCCTGCATGATGAATTGCCATATTCATCAACCGTTGAAACTGAAACGTGGGAAGAACGCAAGGATGGTTCAGTAAAAATCAATCAAACAATCTTTGTAGAACGCGACACCCAAAAGGCAATTGTGTTGGGCAAGGGCGGCCAGCAAATAAAGTTGCTGGGGCAATTGGCGCGTGCTGAAATGGAAGAATCGTTTGAACGAAAAGTTCATCTGTTTTTGTTTGTGAAAGTGCGCGAGAATTGGGCGGTTGACCCAGAGCGTTTGCGGATGATGGGTTTAGAAATTTAAGACCACTTTGGAGATTTGAAGCAACATGGAATGGCGCGACGAAGGGGTTGTCATCGGCGTTCGCGCGCATGGCGAAACTTCGGTCATTGTTGAGCTTTTTACCGCCGAGCACGGCAGGTGTTTGGGCATGGTGCGTGGTGGCAGATCGCGGTTGTTGCGGCCCGTGTTGCAGCCCGGCAATTTGGTGATGGCCACGTGGCGGGCACGGCTTGAAGAACATTTGGGCGCATTTCAGGTTGAGGCACTGAGCCTAAAAGCCGGATTTATTTTGGCAGATGCATTTCGGTTGGCTGGCATGAGTTCGCTTATGGCGCTTACCCAATTGCTGCCCGAGCGAGAGCCGCACCAGAAGCTTTATGAAGCCGCGCATATTGTTTTATCATCGATGGAAAATGATGATGTGTGGCCGGCCTTGTTGGTGCGCTGGGAAATGGGCTTACTTGATGAGTTGGGTTTTGGACTTGATTTAACTAAGTGTGCATCAACGGGTTCAACGGATGATTTAATTTATGTTTCGCCGCGCACCGGCAAGGCGGTTTCACGCGATGCTGGCAAACCCTATCATGACAAGCTGTTTGGCCTGCCAGCGTTTTTGCGCGGGGCAGAGGGGCTTTGTGCGGCTGACATTCTGGCCGGGTTCAAATTGACGGGCTATTTTTTAGAGCGGCATATTTTTCAACCCCGCGCCGTATCCATGCCACAAGCACGCGCTTGGCTTTATGAGGGGCTGACGGCAAGGATGGCGGCATGATTGGGCGTTTGAACCACGTTGCCCTTGTGGTGCCAGATTTGGCGGCTGCCAAGAAAGCTTATCGCGAACAGTTGGGCGCTGTTGTTTCTGCCGCACAGGATTTACCCGAACAAGGTGTTCGAATAGCGTTTGTGCAATTGCCCAACACCAAGATTGAATTGATGGAGCCTTTGGGCGAAGCGTCAACAATCCGTTCATTTCTCGATAGAAATCCCACTGGGGGAATGCATCACATGTGTTACGAGGTTGATGATCTTATGGCGGTCAGGGATCGTTTAATTTTGCAAGGCGCACGGGTGTTGGGTGATGGCCAACCTAAAATTGGAGCCCATGGCAAACCTGTTTTATTTTTGCACCCCAAGGATTTTTTTGGAACATTGATTGAGTTGGAACAGGCATGAAAATTGGCAGCATGATTGCGATTTATTTTGTTGTGTGGTGGACAACGCTGTTTGCCGTATTGCCCTTTGGCATTCGCAATGCAGCTGAGGAGGGCGTGGCCGTCGAAGAAGGCCACGACGCAGGTGCCCCCATGGTGCATGGTTTGTTGAAGAAGGCCGGCATTACCACGGTTGTATCAGCGGTGTTGTTTGCTGGCATCTATTACGCGCTCAGCCATGGGGTGTTGGGTAATTGATGGGGCAATTCTTTTCCCATCAAAGCCAAGGTGGGGCAGGCGTGTTCAGTGCTGTGAGCATGGTGAAGGCGCGGCGTTGAATGGCGGGCAGTTTGGTGAGAATTGGCAGGCCAAACTGGAAGAAAAAATCTTGCAGAACCCCACGAGATTTAGCGAAGCTGGTGAAGGTGTGGGTGAGTTTCAACACGTCTGCGCCAACGGGGTGGCGCAGTGTTGTGTATTCAGTTTCCCGGCCTTGCTCGATCAACCATGCCAACCAACACGCATCTTCCATTCCAAGGTTCATGCCGCGGCCGCCTACGGGTGAATGAATATGGGCCGCATCGCCCAACAGAAACACATTGCCTTGCTGATA
>JAYUHQ010000160.1:0-12635 GCA_043766895.1 Aestuariivirga sp. | reverse complement strand
GCACGATCATTGATCAGCGCACGGACGAAATCGCCGTGTTTTTTCTCGCGCGCCAAATCAACAGGCGGCGGTGCGCCTTCTTCGCGGCCCAGAATTTCGCGCAGGTAAATGGATTGGCCCAAATGTGTGCCATGACCGCCAACCAGCAGGATTACGTCGCCAACATTTTTAAAATGCTTGGTGGTCATTTTGCTCAAATCTTTAAGCAGGCCCACGCCGCCGATGGCAGGTGTTGGCAAAATGGCTTGGCCATTGGTTTCATTATACAATGACACGTTGCCAGAGACGACGGGATAATCCAACGCGCGGCAGGCGGCATCAATGCCTTTCAGCGCCATGACGATCTGGCCCATAATTTCAGGTTTTTCAGGGTTGCCGAAATTCAAATTATCAGTAATCGCAATGGGCAATGCACCCACACACGTAAGGTTGCGCCAAGTTTCAGCAACAGCTTGTTTGCCGCCCTCAAACGGATCGGCCTGCACATAGCGCGGCGTTACGTCAGTGCAAACAGCAATCGCCTTGTTGGGGCCAACACGCACCACACCGGCATCGCCGCCAGGAATTTGCGCGGTGTTGCTTCCGATCAGTGAGTCATATTGTTCCCATACCCAACGCCTGGAACACATGTCTGGGCTTGCGATAATTTTTAGAATTGCAGATTTTAAATCAGCGGGGGCTGGTATATTTGAGAGAAGGTTTTGCTTTTTTGGTTCAACCCAAGGCCTGTCATATTCGGGGGCTTGATCGCCCATCTGTTTGATCGGCAAATCGGCTTTCACCTCACCTTGATATTTAATGACAAAGCGCAAGGTATTGGTTGTCTTGCCAATAATGGCAAAATCTAATCCCCATTTATGGAAAATGGCTTCTGCTTGTTTTTCAAGCTCTGGGCGCAGAACCATGAGCATTCGCTCTTGGGATTCGCTCAGCATCATTTCATAAGCTGTCATGCCTTCTTCGCGGCATGGCACTTTGTCGAGATCAAGCTCTATGCCCAGATCGCCTTTGGCGCCCATCTCAACGGCAGATGATGTGAGGCCTGCTGCCCCCATATCTTGAATGGCGATTACAGCGCCGGATGCCATAAGCTCCAAGCAGGCTTCAAGCAGGCACTTTTCGGTAAACGGATCGCCCACTTGCACTGTGGGGCGCTTTTCATCGGCTTTGTCATCAAATTCAGCGCTGGCCATGGTTGCGCCATGAATGCCGTCTCGGCCCGTTTTTGCGCCAAGGTAAACTACAGGAAGGCCAACGCCCTGGGCTTTTGAAAGAAAAATCTTATCAGTATCAGCAATGCCCACAGCCATGGCGTTGACCAGAATATTACCATTATAGCTTTCGTGGAAGTTTACTTCGCCACCAATGGTGGGCACGCCGAAGCTGTTGCCATAGCCGCCCACGCCAGCCACAACCCCTGAAACCAAGTGGCGGGTTTTGGGGTGATCGGGGCTGCCAAAGCGCAGCGCGTTCAATGCCGCAATGGGCCTTGCCCCCATGGTGAACACATCACGCAAAATGCCGCCAACGCCGGTGGCGGAGCCTTGATAGGGTTCAATAAAGCTAGGATGGTTATGGCTTTCCATTTTAAAGATAATGGCTTGGCCATCATCGATGTCGATTACGCCAGCATTTTCGCCAGGCCCAATCAACACGCGCTTGGCTTTGGTATGAAGCGTTTTCAACCATTTCTTGGATGATTTGTAAGAGCAGTGTTCGTTCCACATGGCAGAACAAATGCCAAGTTCAGTGATTGTTGGAACACGGCCCAAAAGGTCGAGAAAGCGCTGATATTCATCAGGCTTCAAACCATGTGCGGCAACAATTTCTGGGGTGATGGTAACGTCTGAGCCAAGTTTTGTCATGGTCTGCCGTTTAATGTGCTGGCGGCAGAATCACAAATACTTCTTGCGTTTATTTCGCAGTTGATTCACCAGCGCCTTGCGGTGCTGGGTTAGAATTTGCTGGTCGTTGCAACGCATCAGCGAGCTTTTTAAGCTCTTCTGCGCGCACATCTTCGGTCTTTCTTCGATCAAACACTGAACTTTTCACGGTAATCTCCAGGCCACATGCTTCCCCGCATTAGGAAGCACGGTAACCTTGGGAAGTTACCTGCATATTAAAGTTGTGGCCGAAAGACTAAGTTGCAACGTTTGTGGTTTTCAAACCGTCAATGAGCCGAGCTCATTTGATAGCGAAATGCTATCGGTTTTTTTACCCCAGTGCGCGAAGCTAGTTCTACAGGAGGCGGCGCCCATGCTATGCGTGCATTGCTACGAAGCATTTTGACCATGCGTTCATGCAAGGCATATTCGCTTTCGGCTTTGATTTGGAGTTCGGTTTCATCGGGTGAAGTTTTGAAAAATGCTGCAAACATTTGAAAATCTTTCTTGTTGAAATTGGTTTCAGTCGTTCACAGGTTCGAACTGTGGACGACTGAAACATGCGCCCAAAAAACGTGGTTATCCTAGTGTTAATTCAGCTTAGGCTGAATCAAAGATAAATTCTAAAGCGCAAAATTTATTTAAATTATCAGCAGTTTTAAGCCGCCAGCAGGCTTTGGAACAATGGCAGGCAATCTTGCTTGCCATGCAGCGCCTCGATCATGTTTTCGGGGTGGGGCATCATGCCAATGACGTTGCCTTGCTGGTTGATAATACCAGCAATATCATTCAGCGCACCGTTGGGGTTAGAGCCTTCAGCATAACGAAACACCACGCGTCCTTCGCCTTCGAGCTGTTTGAGCGTTTCAGCATCACAAATATAATTGCCTTCACCATGGGCAACGGGGCAAGAGACGATTTGGCCTTTGGCCATTTTGTTGGTGAAGAAGGTGTTGGTGTTCTCAACCTTTAAGCGCACTTCACGACACACAAATTTAAGCCCCGCATTGCGCACCAAGGCGCCGGGCAGAAGGCCGGCTTCGGTAATAATTTGAAATCCATTGCATATGCCCAGAACTTTAAGTCCTTTCAATGCTTTGGCTTTTATATCTGTCATGATGGGTGAACGCGCAGCAATGGCCCCACAGCGCAGATAATCCCCATAAGAAAAACCACCGGGCACAACCACAAGATCAACATCAGGCAAAGTGGCCTCGGCGTGCCACACTGAGATGGGTTTTATCCCCGTGGTAGATTCAAGGGCCAGCATCATGTCGCGCTCGCGGTTGATGCCAGGGAAGGTGATAACGGCGGATTTCACGTCAGCTCAATCTCGTAATTTTCAATCACGGTATTTGCTATCAGCTTTTCACACATGGCCTTCAGCGTGGTTTGGGCTTTGCCTTTATCAGTTTCGATTAACTCGACTTCGAAAAATTTGCCTTGGCGAACGCTTGCCACGCCGCCAAAGCCCATAGAGCCTAATGCGCCTTCGATGGCTTTGCCTTGCGGGTCAAGTACGCCATTTTTCAAGGTGACTTTAATTTTGGCTTTCATTCACGTGTCACTTTTTACCAGTTTGGGTTTTGAACGTTCAGGCTGTTCATTGGGCTGAATGATGCCTAAGCGTTTTGCCACTTCGTGATAGGCTTCAACCAAGTTGCCAAGATCGCGACGGAAAATGTCTTTATCCATTTTGGCGTTTTGGTTGCGCAAGTCCCACAGGCGGCAATTGTCTGGGCTAATTTCATCAGCCAGAACAATACGCATCATTTCATTTTCAACAAAGCGGCCAAATTCCAATTTGAAATCGACAAGTTTGATGCCAATGCCGAGGAAAAGCCCCGTTAAGAAATCATTGATGCGAATTGACATGTGCATCATGTCGTCAAGTTCCATGGGGGTTGCCCAACCAAAGGCGGTGATATGTTCTTCATTCACCATGGGGTCGCCCAGCTTATCGTTTTTGTAATAGCATTCGATGATCGAACGGGGCAGGGCGGTGCCTTCTTCCAAGCCTAAACGCTTGGCAAGTGAACCAGCGGCCACGTTGCGAACCACAACTTCAAGCGGGATGATCTCCACTTCGCGCACCAATTGTTCACGCATGTTGAGAGAACGAAGAAAATGTGTGGGCAAGCCAATATCATTAAGCTTGGTGAACAGAAACTCGCTAATGCGTTGGTTCAGCACACCCTTGCCTTCGATCACAGCTTTTTTCTCAGCATTGAAAGCCGTGGCGTCATCTTTAAAATGAACAATCACGGTGTTCGGCTCAGGCCCCTCATAGATAATTTTTGCCTTGCCTTCATAAATGCGGGTTCGCCGACTGTTCATGGAAAGAATCCTCAATGCTACTCCGAAATCACACTATCATGTTTAGGCCGCGCTCAAGTTGAAAAAAGCACTGCTGTGGAAAGTTTGGCTTCTAAACGTATATGTTGCGATGCACAATTGATTTTTCAAGGTTGATTTGCCAAGGCTGCATGGCTATCTCGGAACAACAAGATAGGGAGATAACCAGCCATGACCACTTTTGATGATCGCGAAAAAGCCGCCGAGGGCAAATTTGCCCATGATGAGCAAGCCCATTTCAAGGCTTTGGCGCGGCGCGATAAGCTTGTCGGGCTGTGGGCGGCCGAGCAAATGGGCCTGAAGGGCGGCGCTGCTGAGGCTTATGCCAAATCTATCATTTTGGCTGATTTGGAAGAGCCCGGCGATGAAGATGTGGTGCGCAAGCTGGTTGCAGATTTTGCTGCCAAGAAGGTAGCAGTGACCGAACATGATATTCGCAATCAACTGGCTGAAAAGCTGGTCATCGCCACAGGCCAAATTCAGGCCGAAGCCTGATGGATTTGCGCGCACGCCTGCATGACGGCAAACCATTCTGTTTTTCGTGGATGGGCATTCCGGGGGCGCAATTGGCCGGTCAATTGGCACGCACCAATTTAGATGGTGTGGCATTAGACATGCAGCACGGCTTGATTGGCATGGACCAAGCCAACCCGATGGTGTCTGCTATTGTTGCCGCAGCCAAACCCTGCATCATTCGCGTGTTGTGGAATGACCCGGGCCTCATTGGCCAAGCGCTGGATATGGGTGCCTCGGCGGTGATTGCGCCGATGATCAACTCTCGCGCGCAGGCCGAGGCTTTGGTGAAGGCTGCTAAATATCCGCCCATGGGCCAACGTTCGTGGGGCGGTTATGCCATGGTGCAAGCTTCCGGTTTAAGTGCTGCTGATTATCTTAAAAAAGCCAACCACAACACGCTGGTTTTTGCGATGATTGAAACCCAAGAGGCGCTTGATCTGGTGGAAGATATTGCATCGGTTCCGGGACTTGATGGCTTGTTCGTAGGGCCAAGTGATTTGTCGATTGCCCTTTCAAAGGGTGCCGAACTGAACCGCACCAGCGCCGCCAATATTGTGGCGATGAAAACAATTCATGCGGCCGCACAAAAGCACAATTTGGTATCTGGCGCTTTTGCTGGCACACCCGAAATTGCCAATGACTATGTTAAGTTGGGCTATACGTTTTTGGCCGCTGTTACAGATAATGATGTGTTGCGGCTTGGCGTTTCGGCCTGGCAAAATGGATTTCAGAAATGAGCTTAAACACCGCGCAGGTTCAAGTGTTGGATCGCTTGATCACGCTGATTGAAGCGGCTGGGCCTTTATCTGCGCAGACTGATAAATATTTTACCAATACCAGCCGCATTGTGGCAGCGCATGGCGACGCGCAGGTGACATTTGCAATCTTCATGCGCAGACGCGTTGTGGCAGCGTTGGAGCCGGTTATTCGTTTGGTCAATCACTTCGTGCCAGATGCCAAGGTTAAGCGTTTTGTGCAAGAAGGTGAAGTTGTGCCTTCTGAAAAAAAGCTTCTGGAAATTACGGGCTCGATGAAGAAGCTTTCTGAAATTGAAACTTTGATGTTGCAGAAAATTGGCTTTTCATGTGTTTCGGCCAACAACGCTTATGAAATGTGCCGAGCCATTCCTTCTGCGGGCTTTATGGATATGCATGCGCGCCATGGTTCAGGCGCTGAAATGAACATTCTTGCTGCTTATGGCGCAAAGGTGGGCACGGATGCGGCCCGATTGGCAGACCCCACGGTTAAGGGTTTTGTGGGTTCAAGCCAAGATTTAACGGCACCATTTTTTGGCTCGGGCGCAGGCATGGGCACTATGCCTCACGCCCTTGTTGGTTATGCTGGCGGCGATGTGCTTGCCGCAATGAAATTGTTTAACGAAACTATTCCCGAAGCAAAATCTTTAATCGCGCTGGTGGATTATACCGGTGAAGAAATCAAAGACGCGTTGCGTTGTGCCAAATGGTTTTATGAAGAAGCGCAACTTCAGAACCAGGGCAAAACCTTTGGCATCAGGCTTGACACACATGGCGGGCGGTTTGCTGAGGGATTGGACTATGAAGAATCGGTTGAAGTTGTCGGCGAATGGCTGAAGGTGAAGGGCGAATATTCCATCGTGGAAACGGTGTTGGGTGGGCGTGCCTTTCAGATGGATCCTAATAACATCTTGGTAGATAAAGTTAGGCGTATACTATTCGGCAAAGGCGTTTCAGTTGCTTCAATTATTTATGCCCGGCGCGCTTTGGATGCTGCCGGATATAAATCAGCGTCGATTGTGGCTTCATCGGGTTTTGATCCACAGAAGTGCCAAATTATGGGTGCTGCAAAAGCCCCACTTGATATGGTTGGCACCGGTTCGTTTCTGCCTGCCACGTTGACTGAAACCTATGCCACGGCAGATATCATCAATTACGATGGTGTTGCGCGCGTAAAAACCGGTCGCGAATTTTTACTATAATTTAAGCATAAGTTTGCGCAAGTTGCTGGTTCCTGCAAGGGTCAACCTTCCATTGAGGAGGCCGCTTTGATGGGAGTTTGACTATGCGTAATTCTACACTGGCGCTGCTTGTTGCAGCGTTTTCAATTGGTTTGATGACGGGGGACGTGGATGCGCAAGGGCATCATCACAAAAACCGCAATCATATTTGGCATAATGGTAAGCATTATCATGTGCATGGCCATGCCCATCACAAAAAGCACCATGCAAAACATAAAAAACATCACAAGCGGGTGGCCGAAAAGCCAATTGTTGTTGCGCAGGTTGATGTGTCGACCCAAAGCATGCACCTGACAGTGAATGGCTGGTCTTATGGCAATTGGGCCGTTTCCACCGCTGGGCGCGGCTATCATACGCCTCATGGCACATTTGGGGTTCAACGACTCGCCGCTGTGTATTATTCTAAAAAATATGACAACTCGCCCATGCCGCATTCAGTGTTCATCTCGGGTGGCAATGCCATTCACGGAAGTTATCACATTCGCTCTCTTGGTCGTCCGGCCTCTCACGGCTGCGTGCGGCTTTCGCCAGAACATGCCGCTGAACTTTATGCGCTTGTTGAGAAATATGGTTCAAGACACACGCGGATTATTGTTACGGACTGATGCATGACCCGCGTTGCTTTAATTACAGGTGGCGCGCAAGGCATTGGGGCAGGGGCGGCGCGCAAGCTATTAAGCATGGGGTTTGGCGGCGTGCTTTTGCTTGATCGCAATGAAGCGCGGCTTTCTCAAGAAGCCGCGGCTTTATCAAAATTGGGCCATGTTGAAACATTGGCGGCTGATTTGCGCGACGACGCGACACCTGCCAAGGCTGTTGCTCTATGTCTTGAAAAATTTGGCAGGCTTGATGTGTTGATCAATGCTGCCGGGTGTACAGCGCGCGGCAGCATTGGCGAAGTGACACTAGAAAACTATCACATGTTGTTTGATGTGAACGTGAAGGCCCCGCTGTTTTTAATGCAAGAAGCAGCCAAGGCAATGAAAGCTGGCACCATCATCAATATTGCATCAATGATCGCCCATGGTGGCCCGCCGCATTTGGCGGCCTATAGCGCCAGCAAGGCAGCACTTGTTGCGCTTACAAAACATGCAGCACAAGAATATGCTTGGGCTGGCATTCGCAGTTTTTGCATCAATCTTGGTTGGGCTTTCACGGAAGGCGAACAGGCCATGCAGACCCAGTTTCATGGCTTGCCAGAAAATTGGGCTGTTTCTGTTTCCGCGCAAATGCCTTCTGGCCGCCTGATCTTGCCTGAAGATATTGCCGATCTGGTGGCTTATCTCGTATCGCCATCCGCACAAATGATGAATGGTGCAGTGATTGATTTTGAGCAAATTCCAGAAGGCATGTTCAGGGTGCATCCGGCATTGCGGCCTGCATAGGGTAATGCGCCACGGTTTTATTGTCGCTGCCTTAGCTCAACTCTAAAATGCTAATCTCTGGTGGAACGCCAAAGCGCAACGGCAATGTGGAACAGCCCAAACCACTGGACACAACAAGATGGCGGCCTTTTTCAATGATGTGGCCATAAGCAAAACGGTTGCCATAAGATGACGGCACCACAGGTGAGTAACCGCCAATGCGCACTTGGCCGCCGTGGGTGTGGCCCGAAAGGGTAATTGAAACACGATCTGGCATTTTAACAAACAAATCCGGTTCATGGGCCAGATGGATGATGGGTGCATTATCATTCACTTGGCCAAGCGTGCGTTCTAAACTGTCAAAGCCAATAAAATCTTGGCGCGCAATGCGAATAGCAATCATGCTATCTGTGCCGGTTACCCAGAAAGGCATGCCATCTTTTATGAGGCGCACCGCCGTGTTTGCCAAAACCGGAATCCCCGCATCTTCAAACGCCTTTTGCGCTTCGGGCGGGCCTTTTTGCAGTTTTTGAGCCACGGCATCGCCCCACCAATCATGATTGCCGTTAATGCTGAACACGCCCAGCGGCGCATGTAATTTTGCCGCCGCCTTGGCGGTTTTTGCAACGGGTACTGGCGTTCCGATATTGGTGATGTTTGAAACATAATCACCCAACATAAATATAATATCAGGTTCAAGCGCGTTGGCGGTTTCGATAATCTTTTGCCATCGTGCAAGCGACATGAAGGGTTCAACCAAATGCGGGTCGGTTATCGTCAGCGCGCGAAGCTTTAATCCCGGTGTCCAGTTGGGCGGAGAGATTTGGCGCTTCGTCACCTGCAACATAAAATCAGGCTCAATTACACAGGCATAAGTAACCAAGCCTAAAGTGGTTGGGGCAGCGATATGGGTTAAGAACTTTCGACGCGAAATCATGGCGTCTGATAGCGGCAATCAGGTGATTTGCGCAATGTTGCTGAATTTTAATTTAAGGCTGAACCTTGCTTGCCATTGCGGCAGCGGGTGATTGTGCATAAGCTTGAAAAACACGTGCCGGAATAGGCACACGCAATTCGGGAGGATTCAATGAAACTTCGTTCAACTCTTTTACAAGCCGTTGCGGTTGTGGGCCTTTTGGCCTCAGCTAGTGGTGCATATGCAGCCGATAAAATTACCCTCATGGTGGGCGGTGTTGAAAAACAAATTTATCTGCCCGCGAAACTGACTGAACAGCTTGGCTATTTCAAAGATGAAGGCTTGGATATTGATTTGGTCAGCGAGCCTGCGGGCGTTGATGCTGAAAATGAAATGTTGGCTGGCGCTGTGCAAGGCGTGGTTGGCTTTTATGATCATTGCGTGGATTTGCAATCAAAAGGCAAAATTGTTGAATCAGTGGTTCAGTTCAGCCAAGCGCCAGGCGAAGTTGAAATTGCTTCAAACAAGCACCCCGAAATTAAATCTGCGGCAGATTTTAAGGGTGCCAGCTTGGGCGTTACGGGCCTCGGCTCATCCACCAACTTTCTCACCCAGTTTTTGGCGACGAAAGCTGGCTTAAAAATCTCTGATATTACGTCTGTTCCTGTGGGTGCGGGCAACACATTCATTGCGGCCATGCAGCAAGATAAAATCCAAGGGGGCATGACCACTGAACCCACAATCTCACGCATTGTGAAAAGTGGCTTGGGCCGCGTTATCATTGATATGCGCACAGTGGACGGAACCAAGAAAGTGTTGGGCGGCACCTATCCTGCGGCCAGCCTATATATGCAAACTTCTTGGGTTGAAGCCCACAAAGCTGAAACACAAAAACTGGCCAATGCTTTTGTTAAAACCATGAAGTTTATCAACACGCATACGGCGGCAGAAATTGCCGATAAAATGCCAGCTGATTATTATGTGGGCGACAAAGACGGTTATGTCGCTGCCCTTGATGCGGGCAAAGGCATGTTCACACCCGATGGCAAAATGCCAGCCGATGGCCCGGCAACAGTTCTTGCGGTTTTGAGCTATAAAGAAACCATGAAGGGCAAAACCATCGACTTGGCCAAAACCTTCACATCCGAGTATGTTGATAAGGCGAAGTAATGTTTGAATAATGTTGCGCGGAAGTGGAAACGCTTCTGCGTAACTTAATTTGTCGGGATGACCCGTTTGGGGATTTGAAAGAACGCAATGGCCCAACCCGTTATCGAACTCATCCATGTTAATCGTCGCTTTATCACACCTGATGGTAAATCTTTGACAGCTTTGCGTGATTTTACGATGACGGTGGAACGTGGACAGTTTGTTGCCATTGTGGGGCCAACGGGCTGTGGCAAATCCACTACCTTGAATTTGATTACGGGCCTGGCACCCGCCAGCAGCGGCCAAGTTTTGGTGATGGGCAAACCCGTTGCGGGCATTGATCCACGCATTGGATTTGTTTTTCAGGCTGATGCGCTTTTCCCGTGGAAATCTGTTTTGGGCAATGTGATGGCGGGGCCGTTGTTTCGCGGAATGGCCAAGACTGACGCTAAAGCATTGGCGATGGATTGGGTTTCTCGCGTTGGTTTGGCAGGTTTTGAAAACCATTATCCACACCAACTTTCAGGCGGTATGAGAAAACGTGTGGCCTTGGCGCAAACATTTATCAACAAGCCTGAAATTTTATTGATGGACGAGCCATTTTCGGCGCTTGATGTGCAAACCCGCATTCTGATGCAAGATGAATTGTTGAAGCTGTGGAGCCAAGACAAAGCCTCAGTTGTTTTTGTCACCCATGATTTGGATGAGGCTATCGCATTGGCTGATAAGGTTTATGTTTTAACATCAGGCCCGGCCACAGTGAAATCATCTTATACTATTGATTTGCCAAGGCCGCGCATCACCTCTGAAATTCGCTATGATGAAAAATTTATCGCCCTTTCTAAGTTGATCTGGAATGATTTGCGTGAAGAAGTTCAGCGCAGCCATAATGTGAGGCGTATCGGATGAGCAGCGATTTTGAAATTGAGGCCGCAGCATCCCGGGCACGGGTAAACCGCGGGCGCTGGGTTATCGCCATACGCTTGATAATCTTGGGGTTCATATTTGGCGGTTGGGAACTGGGTGGGCGCTATGGCGTAATTGACCCATTTTTCTATTCAATGCCCACCGAAATATTTTGGCGCTTGGTAACATGGGTGCGTGAAGGCACATCGTTGGGCTCGCTGTGGTATCAGATTTGGGTAACGATGGAAGAAGCCATTCTGGGTTTTTTAACAGGCTCGATTGCTGGCATTTTGGTGGGCATTGCGTTGGGGCGCAACAAATTCGCAGCCGATGTGTTTTCTATTTACATCAAGGTGTTGAACGCAATCCCTCGCATTGTGTTGGCCCCCATTTTCATCATGGCCTTTGGTTTGGGCATGGGCTCTAAAATTGCTGTGGCCTTTGTGATGGTGTTTTTTGTGGTGTTCGCCAATGCGTTTCAAGGTGTGCGCGAAGCCGATAAGGCAATGATTGCCAATGCGCAAATCTTGGGCGCAAAGCCGTGGGATGTAACCCGCGCTGTAATATTGCCATCGGCACTCAGCTGGATTTTTGCTTCGCTGCACGTGAGTTTCGGTTTTGCCATTGTGGGCGCAGTTGTGGGCGAATTGCTGGGTTCACGATTTGGCATTGGGCAATTGATCGCCATTGCCCAAGGGTCGTTTGATGCAGCGGGGGTTTTTGGTGGAATGGTGGTGTTGTTGATTGTGGCGCTGGTTGCTGATTATTTGATGACCCAGCTTGAAAGGCGCATTGTGAAATGGCGCCCCGTTGCTTCATCTGACGGGCATTAAGGCTTCGATAAATCGCGGCCGTGTTCAGCCTCGGCCAAGCACCAATCACGAAATGCGTTCACAATCGGCGCGTCTTTGGTATCGAGCCTTGTGATGAGGTGATAAGAAAAAGCGCTGGGGGCTTTGAGCGATAGTTCAAATGGTTTCACCAAGCGGCCCGCCGCCAAATCATCGGCCACCAAATTCGAATCGCCCAAGGCAACGCCTTGGCCATCCAACGCGGCTTGAATGCCTAGCGAGGTTTGGCTGAAATGCAGCCCGCTTTTTTCATCAAAATCCATAATGCCCGCCGCCTGCATCCACATGCGCCAATTGGGCCAAAGGGAACCTGCCTCCCAATCCAAATGTATCAACGTGTGGCGAAGCAAATCCCTTGGGTTTCGCAATGGCTTTTCTTTAGTGATAATGTCGGGGTTACATACAGGTGAAAGACTATCGCGAAACAACAAATCTGAGCGCAGGCCTTCATATTTACCCGTGCCAAAGCGAATGGCCACATCAATATCATCACGATCAAAATCCACCACGGCGTTGGAAACATCCACCCGCACATCAGCGCCGGGCACGGCCTCTAAAAACCGATCCAAGCGCGGCACAAGCCATTTTGCCGCCACAGACGGCGTGGACGTGACGCGGATCTGGTTGCGGTTCTCCAGCTTTTTGATGCGATGCAAAGCACGGGTTAGAACCTCAATCGATTCTTGGGCAGCAGCATGC
>JAYUHQ010000159.1:0-4817 GCA_043766895.1 Aestuariivirga sp. | reverse complement strand
TGGCTCTTTGAGTTGGAACGGATTTGCCATTTCCAGCCAAGCCGAATATTTGGTGCCGGACAGCGCCCTATCACTTTTTGCGGGTGGGCGATTTGCAGATCGAACAAGCGTCTCCAACAATGCCGCGCAATATCAAGATGTACAGGGCTTCGTTGGATTGAAACTTGCTTTGGGCGGTTCTTTCTATAACACCTTGCATGACAGAGATCGCAATGGCGCTTATGACAACACCAGCGTGTTTGATGAAAAACTTCCAAACGAGGAAGCTGAATATTCCAATTTATTCTTCACCAAAAACGGGTTTTAAATTCAGCGTCGCAGTCAATTCGATTAACTCAGTCTAACCCGCTGTTCCCCATTGCACTTGCTCAATGCGCGTGGCCCCTGTGGCCAACATAATCACACGGTCGAGCCCCAGCGCCACTCCAGAGGCTTCGGGCATCATCGCCAAGGCTTCAAGCAATTCTTCATCAATCGGATAACGCTCCCCATAGATGCGCTGTTTTATATCCATCTCTTCTTCAAAGCGGCGGCGCTGTTCTGTTGCATCCGTCAATTCACCAAAGCCATTGGCCAATTCAACACCGCTTGCATAAAGTTCAAAGCGTTCAGCCACCCGCGCATCATGTGCGCAAGCCCGCGCCAGTGCCGCCTCACACGATGGATATTCGTAAAACACCGTAATGCGCTCACGTCCTAAATGCGGTTCAACTTTTTCAACCAGAATGCGGCTGAAAATATCTGTCCAAGTTTCACTTGGCTGAAACGCCACAGGCGATTGCGCCGCCAAGGCTTTCACATCAGGCTTATTTCCATCCAATGTAGAAAGCAAATCTACGCCGGCATATTTTTGAAACCCTTCTGCAACCGTCAGCCACTCAACCTCTGCCAATGGATCACAGGCAACACCTTTCCAGTTAAACTTCACAGCCCCTGCGGCCAGCCGCACAAGCGCCACTGTATCATCAATAATCTGCTTATAGGGCTCGCCCGCACGATACCATTCCAACATCGTAAATTCGGGTGCATGGGTTGGCGTTCTCTCACGATTGCGAAACACGTGGCCCAAGTTGAAAATGCGCGTCTCACCCGCCGCCAATAATTTCTTGCAGGCAAACTCTGGCGATGTGTGCAGATAGCGCGGAACCGATGAACCATCGGGCAAGATCAGCCGCGTTTCAAAACCATGCAGATGCGCCTCATTGCCGGGCGAGATTTGCAGGGCGGGCGTATCCACCTCTAAAAAATCACGCGCCGCAAACCACGTTCGAATTTCAGCAATGATGCGATTGCGCGCCAACAAAAACCCACGCCTGTCTTGGTGGCGCGAAGGGTGAAACCACGGCATATCCTTCGGGGGTTGGCTTTGCATCTTGCCCCTGCTATGAGCGCGGCAAGCTTTCAATTCAATCCCAAATTTTAGGAATTCACCAGTGGTAAAAGTCATCGCTTCCGGCGTGCGCAAAGGCAACGTTATCGAACATGAAGACGGCAAGCTTTATGTGGTTCTGAAGGCAGAATCGATGCACCCCGGCAAAGGCACGCCAACCACCACGATTGACATGCGCCGCATTTCTGATGGCGTTAAAACCGTTGTCCGTTACAAAACCACTGATGCCATGGAACGCGCCTTTGTTGAAACCATCATGCACACATATTTGTATAAAGATGGCGAAACCTATGTGTTCATGAACCCCGAAACCTTTGATCAAATTCCGTTGACAACTGACATGGTGGGCGATCTTGCCCCCTTCCTGCAAGAAGGCATGGAATGCCAAATTGCCATGTTCAACGAAGGCCCAATCTCCATTGAAATTCCGCCCCGCGTCACGCTGGAAATTATGGAAACCGAACCTGCCATTAAAAACCAAACCGCATCATCATCCTTCAAACCCGCCATGCTGTCGAACGGCGTGCGCACCATGGTGCCGCCCCACATCGGCGTGGGCACACGGATTGTGGTTGATACGGGCGATGCAAGCTATGTGGAACGCGCCAAGGATTAAGGGGTTAAGCTTCACCTCTGGCCAAACCTATGCTATTTCAATTCTCACGTCTTGGTAGCTCAGCAGGATAGAGCACCGGTTTCCTAAACCGGGGGTCAGGGGTTCGAATCCCTTCCAGGACGCCACACCCCAATTCGCAGCCATTCACCATTGTACGCCAATGACTGCGCGATCCAATTAAAACCCAATAAGTAGCGCTTTTCGTGTTCATCATTGGTCATGGACGTTCGCCGCAAGCCGTGATATAATTGGGGTCGGAATTGGGTTAGAGGCTTTCGAACTTTGGGCAGGATCAAGGGTCAAAAACATGTCGCACGCCGTTTGACCGATTTGGAGGTCAAGGCCATCGCCAATGCGAAAGAGCGCAAGCCCGGGAAGATTGCCGATGGACAGGGCCTTTATCTTGTTGTCGCCAAGTCTGGTTCGGCAAGCTGGATATTTCGCTACACGTTCGGGAGTCGTCAAAAAGAACTGAGCTTTGGATCGGTTTCTGAGCTGACAATCAAGGAAGCGCGCGAAAGTCTGGAACAGGCAAAGCGCCACTTGGCCGCAAGACGAGACCCATCTTCATTTATGAATGCATCCGCTCGCAGGCAGCAAGAACAGATCAAGGCTGGCGTCCCGACATTTCTAGAGGCAGCCAAGCAGTACATTGATGACGCCTCCGCGAGTTACAAGAGCAAAAAGACCGTACAGGCCTGGGAAAGGGCGATGCTCCACTATGCCAAGGCCCTTCACGCCAAATCAATGAACGCCATCACACCCGACGACATAGCGGACGTTCTTAAGCCTCTTTGGCGGACAAAACTGGAGACTGCCCGCAAATTACGCTGGCGACTTGAAGCCGTCTTCGCAGAAGCGATTCCAAAAGGTTTTCGAAACACCACCCCCCTTGGGGAGATCATCCAAACCAGAAATCCGGCCCAATGGGAAAACAACTTGGCTGCGATGGCAGCCTTCAAGAAATCAGCGACCAGAAGACTGAGCAAGGTTCGCCATCATCCATCTCTGCCGTATCAGGAACTGCCAGCTTTCTATTCAGAACTGGAGGGTCGGCCCAGTGATGCCGCCTTGGCCTTGCGGCTTGTCATACTTACCGCAAGCCGTACCTCAGAGGCCTTGGGTGCACGATGGTCAGAAATCGACCTGGGCAAATCCTTGTGGACCATTCCAGCGTCTAGGATGAAATCTGAGCGAGAGCATATCATTCCATTGAGCAGAGCGGCAAAAGCGCTGTTGGAAGCAATACCTCGCATGGAAGGCCACCCGTTTATTTTTGCAGGCAAAGACCGCAGCCACCACCTTTCCAACATGAGCATGTTGATGCTCTTGCGCCGAATGGGCCGTACTCACATCACTCCACATGGCTTCAGAAGCACATTCCGAACTTGGGCGCAAGAATGCACTGGTTTCCCACGCGAAGTTGCAGAAATGGCCTTGGCCCACCTTGTCGGCAATGAGGTGGAGCGAAGTTATGCCCGCTCCGATTTGTCTGAGAAGCGCAAGCAACTTATGGCGCAATGGGCTGAGTTTTGCATCAAGCCCGATGGGGACAAAGTGGTCAATATTCGGAAGGCGAAATATTAAGTGAAAGTTCCAGCAAATCGCCACAAACTGGCTTGCAATAGGTGCAGTCTTGATTAACCTTCAATTTTTGGAAAACAACACTGATGGCAGCTTGATAATTAAGGCTCTAAAGTCTGTGCCAGCAAATGGCGGTTCAATGAGCTATTGGGCGACGCGCTTTCATGAGCCGTTTCTGAATTTCAAAGCTTTTGATAGATTGTGCACTGACTTTGCCTTTTCAGATTTCAGGAAGGCGCGACTGGCGTTAGGCCTAAAAAAAGTTTTGAGACATGCAAATAGCAACAAGGCTTTTCATGATACGCCAACTTTGCAAGCGCAGAAAAACTTATTGAAGGCGCTTCAGAAACCCTTGGAGCTGATTGCTCATTACGGAGCAACCATCACTGATCCATCCAAAGGAAAGGCTCTGCGTCTGGTCGCTTCCAAAATGGCCTCGCCAAATTTGCAGCAACACGAGATTGAGGATTGGTTTTCTGCCGCGGCTGGTATTCACTTAGAGGCAAAGGCAGCGCAGCTTTTTGTCCAGAAAAAAATCGACGAAAACAGGGCGCTAAACAAAAGAGAAATAAAAACGTTTGAAGGTAACCTTGCGACAGATAGTCTGCCCAAGCTTTGCAGGAAAATTCTGGGAAGAGATTTTCAAATTCAGCAAGGTGAGGCCGGTGCAGTTAAACTTACTCCGGAAGTGGAATTTGTTCTCGGAGCTGCCGTTAGCATTGGTTACCTTCTCACCGACAGTAATTTATTGAGCGCTATTCAGCGTGCTAAAAAGGCAGCGCGCAAATAATTTGACGGGGGTGCCTTTTTTAAGGCCAGCCTTTTTCTCTTAACATCCGATCATGTTCGCACAAGCTTAGGCGAACTGAAAGGATTAAGACATGCAAGACATTTTAGATAAATACAAAAAGCGGGCGCTGACGGTCGATAACTTTTGCTTCACCTACTCAGTCGGACGGACTCTGGCTTATGCGGAAATTGCTGCAGGTAAGCTTCATTCAGTTAAACTCGGCAAGAAACGTCTCATCCCATTTGACTCAGCAGAAGAGTGGTTCTCCAACTTAGAACGCCCCCATAATCAAATCGCCGCCTAACCCCAACACCTTCATGGCGAGGCCAATAAAAAAGGCCCCGCCCGCCATCGAAGGCATGTCACGGGGCCAAAGGTAATCTTGCAAAATGACTTTTATCACATCCACATCAAAATTCAACTACGAACCGCTACCC
>JAYUHQ010000158.1:0-1762 GCA_043766895.1 Aestuariivirga sp. | reverse complement strand
CAAAATATATCCCACGCCAGCCTCGCCCCGAATGGGCACACCATCAGTGATCAGGTCTGCAACATCGCGATACAGTGTGCGCAACGAAACTTCCAATTCTTCAGCCATGCGCTGGCCTGTCACGGGCCTGCGATGGCGGCGCAAAAGTTGGATAACCCGAAGTAGCCGATCTGCTCGTCTCATATTCTTGCTTTACCGCATTGCTGCTGCCACCATGTTGTCAGCAGTGTGTCAGTATAGTCGCAAACATCAAGGGAGAAACAGCATGTTAGAACTTTCTGTTTTCGGGCCTTTTTTCGGCCTGCCAGATGGCAGCCCCTTTTGCATGAAGGCTTTGACGCTGTTGAAAATGTCGGGTTTGCCTTACGATGTCAAAACCATGAACTTCAGCAAGGCCCCCAAGGGCGAAGCGCCTTATTTGCAAGACGGAGCAAAACTGATCGCTGACTCTCACTTCATCCAAAAACATCTCGAAACCACGTATCATATTGATTTTACGGGCGGTTATGATGGCGTTAAACTCGCCAGTGGCTGGGCCATCGCACGGATGTTGGAAGAGCATTGTTATTTTTTGTCGATGAATATTCGGTGGCTGCGGGATGAGAATTTTTGGAAAGGGCCTTATCAATTCTTTGCTGCGGTTCCTGCTCCCCTGCGCCCGCTCATCGCGCGCGTTATGCGCAAAAAATTTGGCAAAACTCAAAACTTGCAAGGCCTCGGCCGACATACAGCGGCAGAACGGTTTGATCTGGCCAAGGGCGATCTTATCGTGATTGAGCAGCAGCTTGGCAAAAACAATTTTCTGCTTGGTGCAAAGCCTTCCGCTGTGGATGCAAGCGTTTTGGGTTTTCTTTGGGCCGCCGAATGCCCGTTTTTCAAAAGTGAAATTGGTGATTATATTCGCACAAGGCCCGTGTTGATGGATTATTTAAGGCGAATGCAGGAAAAATATTTTGCAGACTTTAAGCTGAGTTGATGAGCGTGCAAAATCAACTTTTCCAAGAGGCAATTGCGCCCTACTCATTGCCGGTGCAGAAAACGCTGCGGGCCTTGCGTCAGTTGGTTCTTAAAACTGCAAAACAAAATGAGCGCATTGGGCCGATCACTGAAGCCCTTCGTTGGGGCCAATTCAGCTTTCTCACTTTAGAAACCAAGAGCGGCAGCACTATACGGATTGACGGTAAGCGCACTGATGCCGACAAGGTCGCGATATATTTTCATTGCCAGAGCGGGTTGATTGATCATTTCAAAGAACGCTATGGCGATCAACTCAGTTATGATGGCAAACGTGCGCTTGTGTTTGATGTTCGGGCCAGTTTGCCAGAAGAGATAATCCGCCACTGCATTTTGCTTGCGTTGACGCATCATTTACGCAAAATTCCTAAAAAGTCAGGAACATAAAATTGCAACACCACATCATCATCGACACAGATCCGGGCCAAGACGACGCGCTGGCCATTTTGTTGGCGCTGGCCTCGCCTGAAGTTGAAGTTCTAGGAATTTGCGCCGTGGCTGGCAATGTGCCCTTGGCTCTTACTGAGGTGAATGCCCGCAAGATTTGCGAACTGGCCGGCAAAGCGCAAACGAAAGTGTTTGCTGGTGCCATTCGCCCAATGGTTCGGCCGCTGGTTACAGCAGAGCATGTGCATGGCCGCACGGGTTTGGATGGGCCAGAATTGCCAGAACCAACGATGCCGCTTGAAAAACAATATGCGGTTGATTTTATCATCGAAACGTTGATGGCCAAACCTGCTGGCACTGT
>JAYUHQ010000157.1:0-4858 GCA_043766895.1 Aestuariivirga sp. | reverse complement strand
CATCAGCCACGGGGAATTTTCCATCGCGTTGCAGCTTTACGGCATTGATTAAACTGCGCGCCGCATTGGCAACCTCTTCCTGAAATCCTTGGTCTTTGTCATAATCATCATGGCTAGTGGCATAGGGTTGATAATAGCCCAGATAAGCGCCCGTTGCCGCGCTGTGGGCGGCTTTGATCAAGCCCAGATCTTCCAGCCAATCACACAAAATGCGGCGCAGGTTTTCAACACCCGCCGCATCACCATGCACAGAAACCGCAAACAACCGCCCGGCCAAATGTTTGGGATAATCCCAACCTTTCAGTTCCAGTTGCTTGGCAAGTGTTGGGTTTTTGCCGCCCGTTGTGGTGGGATCAATATTGCCACCATCAGCACAGACCAGCCGATCAATCATCAATTTCAAACCGCTGGGGGCCTGATACCAATTGACCGGAGTTATGACCATTACGCCATGGGCTGCGGCCCACAGCGGGTAAATTTCATTCATCCAATCATTTACCTGGCCCATGGCGAAGTTTGGATAGCACGAACAAGGATAGTGGCATAGCGGCTGAGCCGTTGAAACACAGCCTTTGCAAGGATAAATGACGCGGCCATATTCGGATGTTAGCCTGCTAAGATCAATCACATCACATTCAAAGCCAGCTTCGGCCAGCACAAGCTTTTGGGCCATTTCAACCAAGCGCCAGGTTTTGGACATTTCACCGGGGCAACTTTGATCAGACCGCGAGGAACCATTGATCAACAAAATGCGGGCGGGCGCTTTTGGGTCGCTGCGTCTTGCTTCAGCATCTTTAATTGCTTGGCGTGCCGCCAACCATTCAACCGGCAGAAAAGCCATGGGATTGCTAAAATCTTTGCCGCCTTTTTCGGTGCGTGGGTTTTTATGATAATCATCATAAGCCACCCAAGCGATATCTATGATTTTTGAAAGCTCATCATTGACGGCATCAAAATCTGGATCAAAGAAACGATCCCGGAAGCGGAAAGTGAATTGTTCTTTGGTCAATTGGATATTGGGCATGCCTTTGCGAATATTGATTTCGGCCATCAGTTTCTCCTGAACTTATTTTTACGTTGCGCGTTTGACTATCAGGCGCGTGGCACAGCAATTCAACAAACGTGCGCGTGAGAAATAAAACGGTGTTGCTCACAGATTTGTGAAAACATTTCTGGGCCAATAACATCGTCGTGAGGTTTTTGCGAATTGACGAATTGAAATTGCCTTTCAACGGATTCTTTGTAAATTTAAATTATGCCCATTCTTGAACGAGACCCTTGGCGAGAACAATATTTTACAAGTTCATGCTGTCCTGATGATGTGATCATCCCCACAGATGATCCTGATTGCTGTGTGCTTTTTCCGCAATACCGCTGGGTTTATGAAAAGTTGCTGATTGCAAAATCGCAAGGCTTGGACGCGGAACTGCACCGGGTGATGCCTAAGCACTATCCCGTTTTTTCCAAGCCCAACATCAATCTTAAAGGCATGGGTGTTGGCAGTTTGATTATTCATTCTGAACTTGAAATGCGAAGGCACCATAATTGTGACTATATGTGGATGCCGTTTTTAACGGGAGAACACATTTCAAGCGATTGCGCTGTGGTTGATGGCACATTGGTTTGGATCAGACATGCCACGGGCTATGCCACGGTGGGGGGCATGTTTGATTATTGGAAAATATCAGCCGCCCACAATGCTGGCCTTGAAGATTTTCTAGCGGGTTGGATTAAAAAACATATGGCTGGCTATGCCGGCATGATGAATTTCGAATCCATTGGTGGCACCATCATCGAAGCGCATTTGCGCTTTGCTGATCAATGGCCTGATCTTTATGGCGCGGGTTGGGTTGACGCTTTGGTGGGGCTTTATGCGAATAAAACCTGGGTGTTTGATGATGGCAAAAGGGTTGATGGTTTTTCAGTTCCGCTTTTTGGCAAGCATGGGTTTCAATTTGGGCACCCATGCGCCAAGGCGCAAGACGACGTGCGGCAGATGAAGAATGTCAGCAGTTTGCAAATTACGTTTCATGAAGCAAAGGCTGCGGCAAACCATGCCATGCCGCCCGGTGGTTTCAGGCTTGCCATTGTGAACGCCACAACCCTTGAAGCAGGATTGGCGGCGCGTGAAAAGCTGAAGAGCGGCTTTCCACCAGAGCAGCTGTTGCCCACACAACGTTAAGGCACGGCGGATAAAAACAAAAACGCCCCAAAAATAACCAGATGCACAGCACCTTGCAAAATTGTTGTGCGGCCTGTGGCCAAGGTGACTGAGCTTACAAACACTGCAAGGATGAGCAAGGCCGTGGATTGTTGGCTGAGGCCCAAAGCCAGTTTGGCATTGGCCCAAATTGAATAGGCAGCCAGCGTTGGAATTGTAAGCCCGATGGTGGCAATGGCCGAACCCAGCGCAAGGTTAAGGCTGGTTTGCAATTCATTGTTGCTGGCGGCACGAAGGGCGGCCATGCCTTCGGGCAACAACACCAAAAGTGCAATCACCACACCCACAAAGCTAGACGGCAGATGCGCCGCCGTGATCATATCATCAATGGGGCCCGACAGGGTTTTTGCCATTAACACCACAACAACCAGCGACACAAAAAGCAAAACCGAACTTAATGCAACTGTGCGCCCCTCAGGCTTGAGTGCGGCATGGGCTTTGGCAGTTTTATCAGAGGACACAAAATATTCCCTGTGGCGAACCGTTTGCACAAAAACGAAAATGCCATAAAGCACAACGCTGATGATGCCGACAAAAGCCAATTGCGATGCAGAATAATAGGGGCCGACGGCGGACAGCGTGTAGTTGGGCAAGATGAGCGCCAAGCAGGCCAGCGTGGCCAGAACGCTCAACGCCGATGTGGCACCATCCAGCTTGAAAGCTTGCTCATGGTGGCGCGCACCACCGACCAGCAAACACAGGCCGACAATGCCGCTGAGCACGATCAACACACCGGCAAAAACTGTATCTCGCCCGATAAATTCGGCACCCGCTTTGCCTGAAGACATTTGGGAGATGATCAAGGCCGCTTCAATCACTGTAACAGCCAAGGCCAGAATGATGGAGCCAAAAGGTTCGCCCACCCGCAGGGCCAACACCTCGGCATGATGCACGGCAGAAAAAACTGCGGCACCCAGAAACAAGGCTTCAAGGGCAATCAATCCGGCGTTTTGATCGGGCAAGAGGTGAAGAAATTTCAAGGCCAGAAGCAATACGCCAGCGGCCACTGCTGCGACAAGCAGCCATGGCACTTTGTCGATTTTTTCTGCGCCGTTTGCCATTCTGCGTGATTTCCCTCTGTCGTTATCAACAGGCTAGAGAATGATCACGAATTTGGCCAGCCCTCAATGGGGCTGGCCAGTTATGTGATGTTAGACTGTTCGCAAATACCATTCAAAATCGCGCACTGTGGGTTCAGCAAAGAACCTGTCAGCTTCAACTTCTTTTAAGGTGGCAAAGGTATCAACAAATTCTTTGCCGAAATAGTCCTTTAGAATTGAGGCGCGGAAGAACGCGTCGATGGCTTCAAACCAATTGCCCGGAATGTGCTTGGCGCGGCGTTCATAGCCATTGCCGGTGATGGGCGCACCCGGATCAATCTTTTCTGTAATGCCATAATGCATGCCCGCCAAAATGGCGCCCATGACCAAATAAGGATTAGCATCAGCGCCCGAAGGCCGGTGTTCAATGCGGCAGGAATTGGCCGAGCCTGCAGGTACGCGCAAGGCCACGGTGCGATTGTTAATGCCCCATGTGGCCGCAACCGGCGCATAAGATGAACGGCGGAAGCGACGATAAGAATTGGCATTGGGCGCAAAAATCAACATTGATTCCGCCATTGTGGTTTTGAGGCCGCCAATGGCGTTGAGCAGCAGTTCATTGGTGGTTGGATCTTCAGCGGCAAATAAGTTTTGGCCGTGTTCATCTTCCAAGCTCACATGAATATGCATGCCAGAGCCTGTCCAATCGGCATAGGGCTTGGCCATGAATGTGGCGCAAAGGCCATGCTTTTCAGCCGTGGCTTTGATCAGGCGTTTCAACATGATGCCTTCGTCACACGCATCTAAAATATCGGTGCGATGGCGCAATACGATTTCCATTTGGCCTGGGCCATATTCTGAAATTAAAGTTTTGGCGGGCAAATCTTGAATTTCACAAAAGGCATAAAGGTCTTTGAAGAAGGGCGCAAAATCATCTGTGTCTTGCAAATGATAGGCTTGATGATGTTTTGGGCGATGTTCGTTCACCAAGGCTTTGGGCGAGGCTGGCACACCTTCAAAGGCTGATTTCCTGTCCATCAAATAAAACTCAAGCTCAACCGCACCCACCGGGTTCATGCCCAGTTCTTCCTTGAAGCGTTTGACAATGCGTTGGAGGGCGTTGCGTGGATCAGCATAATGCGGCACGCCATCCAGATCATGCACGTGGGCTGTATATTGGGCCGTTGGTTCTTCAAGCCATGGCACGCGCACAAATGTTCCGGGCACCGGCCACAAGATTAAATCACGATCACCCTCATCAAACACCAAGCCGGTTTCAGGCACGTCTTGGCCGGTTACATCCAGCACCAAAGCTGAGATGGGAATAAACCTGCCATCGTTCCATGCGGGGATGACTTCATCACGGCGCAGAACCTTGCCGCGGATCACGCCGCACATATCTGTCCAGATCACTTGGAAGGATACGATATCCAAATTTGCATCCAAGAATTTTTTCGCTTCAGCGCCAAGGCGCGGGGTTACAATACCCATTATAGTCTCCAGTTCAGGTCAGAAGCTCTGTGACACAGGCTTCAAGATTTTTTATCAGATGTTCGATTTGGGCTTCAGTCGTTGAAGGGCAAATCAACATCATATT
>JAYUHQ010000156.1:0-4858 GCA_043766895.1 Aestuariivirga sp. | reverse complement strand
TAAATAACAGTGGCAAACCGCGATGGATTATCCCACGCGCTTCCCTTCTTCTTCCCTCGTTTCGAACGCCACGAAACTACTCTAGGCAAAGCTATGCCCGAATTGCCCATCAGCATTTTGATGAGCGCCCCTCAAAATTGTTGCAATCGTCACAATCTGCTTCCATAAGCAGCGCCAAATCAATCATTGGAGCTTCAAATGACAGCCATTCTCGATATCCACGCCCGCGAAATTCTCGATAGCCGCGGCAACCCCACCGTTGAAGTTGATGTGATGTTGGAAGATGGTTCACTGGGCCGCGCTGCTGTGCCTTCAGGCGCATCCACAGGCGCGCATGAAGCCGTTGAACTGCGTGATGGAGACAAAGCACGTTATATGGGCAAGGGCGTTACCAAAGCCGTAGCCGCCGTGAATGGCGAAA
This sequence comes from Aestuariivirga sp., assembly GCA_043766895.1. GTDB lineage: Bacteria > Pseudomonadota > Alphaproteobacteria > Rhizobiales > Aestuariivirgaceae > Aestuariivirga. The sequence continues at coordinate 4,437 of JAYUHQ010000156.1, read as the reverse complement.
TTTTTGAAGCGTTGCTTGATATGCACGCCGAAGACCAGATCGCACTCGATCGCGCCATGATCGCTTTGGATGGCACGCCCAACAAAGCCCGTTTGGGTGCCAATGCTATTTTAGGTGTTTCACTGGCTGTGGCCAAGGCCGCGGCTGAATCTGCTGGCCTTCCGCTTTATCGTTATGTGGGCGGCACATCAGCACGCACGCTGCCTGTGCCGATGATGAACATCATAAACGGCGGCATGCATGCTGATAACCCGATCGACTTTCAAGAATTCATGATCATGCCTGTGGGCGCATCATCCTTCCGCGAGGCATTGCGTGCAGGCGCTGAAATTTTCCACACACTGAAAAGCGCATTGAAAAAAGCCGGCCACAACACCAACGTGGGCGATGAAGGTGGCTTTGCGCCAAACCTGCCATCAGCCGAAGCCGCTTTGGATTTTGTCATGCAGTCCATCGAACAGGCTGGCTATAAAGCGGGCAAAGATATCTATCTGGCCATGGATTGTGCGGCCACTGAGTTTTTCAAGAATGGTGCTTATGTTTATGAAGGCGAAGGCAAAACCCGCACGATTGCGGAACAAGCCAAATATCTGGCCAAGCTGGCCCATGATTATCCCATCATCTCGATTGAAGACGGTTTGTCTGAAGATGATTGGGATGGTTGGAAACAGGTGACAGACCTGATTGGCAAAACCCATCAATTGGTTGGCGATGATTTGTTTGTGACCAACACCACGCGCCTAAAGCGCGGCATTAAAGAACATATTGCCAATTCAATTTTGGTGAAGGTGAACCAAATTGGTTCGCTGACTGAAACATTGGAAGCCGTCGAAATGGCCCATAAGGCTGGCTATAGCGCAGTGATGTCGCATCGCTCAGGCGAAACCGAAGATTCAACGATTGCAGATTTGGCAGTGGCCACCAATTGCGGCCAGATCAAAACCGGCTCATTGGCACGTTCAGATCGGTTGGCAAAATACAACCAACTGCTGCGCATTGAAGAAGAATTGGGCACCCAAGCGGTTTATGCGGGCCGTTCAATTTTGAAGGCTTAAGCGTCCACCGTTTCAACAACGGCCGCATTTGCAATAAGGTCGCTGAGCCGTGTTTCGGCCAGTGACTTTAGCAATGCCTTTGAAGCCACACAAAGCTTCGGCATCAAATTCTTGATGATGCCTGAAGCCAACGGGCATTCAGAATCGCCATCAAGTTTATGTACGCGGAAAAATTGTTCATCTTCCACGGCTTGATAAATATCAGCCAAACTGATTTGATCAGCAGCCCGCGCCAATAAAAACCCGCCAGATCGCCCGGTGCTTGAATTCACCAAGCCATGACTTTCCAACTGTGACATCAACCGGCGAATAACAACCGGGTTCGTATCAACACTTTGGGCAATGACAGCCGAACACACCGGACCTTTTTCTCCATAATGAGAAAGAAGACCCAAAACATGAACGGCAACCGCAAATCTCGAACTTGAAAGCATAGTGCATAGATCGGCGCAATGTGCCCAAAAATCAAGCCCCCCACAATTAACCGCACATTAAGCAACACCGTTTCAAATAAGCTATGTTCACAATGCGCCGCCACCGACTCGAATTTCTCGTCAGCATCGCCAGCTTGGCGGTTCTGGGCTATTTGGCTTGGCAGGGGGTTTATGGCCCGCGAAGCTTTCACTATCGCGACAATCTTGGCAACCAGCTGGCCCAAAGCAAAGCTGATTTCATCACCATTTTGAACCAGCGAAAAATGCTTGAAGCGCGCGTTCAACAAATGCGCCCTGAAAGTGTCGATGCCGATTTGTTGGATGAATTTGCCAGACGCAATCTCAACATGGCCAAGCCTACCGATTTTGTGGTGAACTTAAGCCAATAATTCACGTTTTATATCCACAAGATAAACCAAATTTCGGTTTATCAACTCTTTTCTCAATCGCTCCAATCGTTTAGTGCTATAAGCCATTGAAAAGAGGGATTGGGATTATGGCAGTCAGATCAGCTTATCTTGCGCGCAAAAATGCAAAAGCAGAAAAACCTTCAAAGAAAACCGATTTGAAAAATTCGGGCCTGTCACAAGCTGAAGAGCTGAAAGCCTATCATGACATGCTTCTCATCCGCCGCTTCGAAGAAAAGGCGGGCCAACTTTATGGCATGGGCGTTATCGGCGGCTTCTGCCATTTGTACATCGGCCAAGAAGCCGTTGTTGTTGGCATTGAAATGGCAGCAATTGAAGGTGATCAACGCATCACATCATATCGTGATCACGGCCATATGTTGGCCTGTGGCATGAACCCCAAGGGCGTGATGGCGGAATTGACGGGCCGCCAAGGTGGCTTGTCCAAGGGTAAAGGCGGCTCGATGCATATGTTCAGCCGCGAAAAACAATTTTATGGCGGCCATGGCATTGTTGCAGCCCAAGTGCCGCTGGGTGCGGGCTTGGCCTTTGCCAATAAATATCGCGGCAATAAAAATGTGTCCTTCACTTATTTTGGTGATGGCGCTGCCAACCAAGGCCAAGTGTATGAAACGTTCAACATGGCCTCAATCTGGAAATTGCCTGTCGTGTTCATCATTGAAAACAACCGCTATGCCATGGGCACATCGGCAGCGCGCTCCACAGCGGCATCAGACCATTTGGGCGCACGCGGCGAAGCCTTTGATATCCCATCCGAACAGGTTGACGGTATGGACGTTCGCGCCGTGAAAGAAGCAGCAGACCGCGCCATTGAACATTGCCGTTCGGGCGAGGGGCCCTATATCTTGGAAATGATGACTTATCGTTATCGCGGCCATTCGATGTCTGACCCTGCAAAATATCGCAGCAAAGAAGAAGTGCAGAAAATGCGCGAAGAGCATGACCCGATCGAACAAGTCAAAGCCCGGCTGATCAAAGCCAATCGCGCCACTGAAGAAGAATTAAAAAAGATGGATGCTGATATTCGTGAGGTTGTCACAGCCGCAGCAGATTTTGCCACGGCAGACGCAGAGCCAGATCCATCTGAACTTTATACCGACATTTACAAAGTGGCTTGAGGAGAAACCAATGCCAACAATTCTCATGCCCGCACTTTCGCCCACCATGGAAGAAGGCAAGCTTGCCAAATGGCTTAAAAAGGTCGGAGACCAAGTTAAATCTGGCGATATTCTGGCCGAGATTGAAACCGACAAAGCCACGATGGAAATCGAAGCCATCGATGAAGGCATACTTTCTGCCATCTTGGTCGAAGAGGGCACCGAAGGTGTAAAAGTCAATGCTCCGATTGCAGTGATTGGTGAGGCTTCGGTAGGGACCTCATCCGGCGCTGTCGCGCCACCTTCTCCAAAGGAGAAGGGTGAGGGCGAAATTAAAACAGTGCCCTTCTCCTCTGGAGAAGGTGCCCGAAGGGCGGATGAGGTTCCTAAACTTCAAGACCCCGAAATCCCCGCTGGCACCGAAATGATCTCCATGACTGTGCGTGAGGCCTTACGCGCAGCCATGTCTGAAGAAATGCGCGCTGATAAAGATGTGTTCCTCATGGGCGAAGAAGTGGGCCAATATCAGGGCGCCTATAAAATCAGCCAAGGCATGTTGGATGAATTTGGCCCAGAACGGGTGATTGACACGCCGATCACCGAACACGGTTTCACCGGCATTGCCACAGGTGCGGCCTTTGCTGGGCTTAAACCCATCGTCGAATTTATGACATTCAACTTCGCCATGCAGGCTATAGATCACATCATCAATTCTGCCGCCAAAACCTTGTATATGTCTGGCGGGCAAATGGGCTGTTCCATTGTGTTTCGTGGTGCCAACGGTGCCGCCGCCCGCGTGGGCGCACAACACAGCCAAGATTATACCGCGTGGTATTCCCAAATCCCTGGCCTGAAAGTGGTTGCCCCCTACAGCGCCGCTGATGCCAAGGGCTTGATGAAAGCCGCCATCCGCGATCCCAACCCAATCATCTTCCTTGAAAATGAAATCCTTTATGGCAAATCATTCGATGTGCCCAATCTGCCAGATTGGGTTGTGCCCATCGGCAAAGCGCGCATTGCCAGAGCTGGCACACATTGCACCATCGTGTCCTTCTCTATCGGAATGACTTATGCACTGGCCGCTGCTGAAAAGCTGGCCGCTGAGGGCATTGAATGTGAAGTGATTGATCTTCGCACCATTCGCCCGATGGATATTGAAACCGTGGTTGAAAGTGTGAAGAAAACCAATCGTTGTGTGTGCGTTGAAGAGGGCTATCCACGCTTCTCCGTCACCTCCGAAATTGCCGCCGAAATTATGACACATGCGTTTGATTACCTTGATGCGCCTGTGGCAAGGGTTGCGGGCAAAGATGTGCCCATGCCTTATGCCGCAAATTTAGAAAAACTGGCCTTGCCCAATGTCGATGACGTGGTGGCCGCTGTTAAAGGAGTTCTCTATGTCTGATCACGATCACCACCACCA
>JAYUHQ010000155.1:0-12810 GCA_043766895.1 Aestuariivirga sp. | reverse complement strand
CCTTCGTTTTGGTGTTCCGCGATGTGCCGCTGGTGTCACTGAAATGGGCGCGGTGGCTGCAACTTGCATCTTTGCCCATTGCATTCGTGGTGCAGTTTGCGTTGCCTTTAAACCAAGCGGTTTGGGTTATGGCTATTGGCGCAATTTCATTTTTCTCAACGGCTTTAATCTGTCACCGCCAGCTTTATGAAGCCAGGCCAGATGCTGGCAAGTTGACTGAGTTTTATATGTTGATGTCACTGGGTGGCGTGCTTGGCGGGCTTTTTGTATCGCTGATTGCACCCTTGGTTTTCACATCGGTTGCTGAATATCCCATCTTGTTGTTGCTTGGTGTGGCAGCACAGGCTGATCTTTTTGAAGACGAAAAAATTCGCGCCCAATTGCGCAACCCCGTTTTGGCTGCTGGCATTTTTATTGGGCTGTTAATTTTGGTGGGCTTCACCAGTGGTTCATATTTTTCAACCCAAGCAATTTCCATGGCGTTTTTGGGCATGGCGGCATTCTTACTCATCCGCTCGCAGCATGTGGTGATAGCCCTTGTGGCGATGATCACATTGTTTGGCGTTAAATTTTTAAATCCGGTGCAAGAACGTGTGTCCTATCGCAGCTATTTTGGCGTATTGAGTGTGGCTGATAATACGGCAGATGGGCCCTATCGTGTGCTAACGCACGGCACCACAATGCATGGCGCAGAGCGCATGGACGAAGTTGCCGATCCTAACGCCAAGCCCCATGCTCTCACCTATTATAGCCCTGATGGCGGCATGGCTCGGGCGTTGTTGGCCACGCAGGCGCGCGTTCAAAACGGGGTTTACCGCGTGGTCGGTTTGGGTACTGGCTCTCTCGCTTGTTATTCCAAGCCCGGCGAAGATTGGGCCTATTATGAAATTGATCGGGATGTGATCAAAGTGGCGCGTGACCCACAGCAGTTTACGTTTCTGCCAAAATGTGCGCCCGATATGAAAATGATTGAAGGTGATGCCCGCATCACCATGGCGCATGGGCCACAAGACAAAGCAGATTATCTATTGGTGGATGCGTTCTCATCAGATTCAATCCCTATCCATTTGATCACCACAGAGGCGATGAAGCTTTATTTTGCGCATCTGAAAGATGATGGTGTTTTGGTGATGCATGTAACCAACCGCTATATGGATTTGGTGCCTGTGGTTGCCGCAAATCTTGCAGCCATTGATCCGGCTCTTCAGGGCCGTGTGATTGATTTTGTGCCAAAGGTTCAAGAAGTAAGCTCGCTTCATTCGATTGCCATTGTGATGTCTAAAAATGGTGAAGCGTTGGCAGCGCTGGATAAAGCCGGCGGCACTTCACCATTAACGCCACAAGCAGGTGTTGACCCATGGACAGATGATTTTTCAAATCTGTTCTCGGCAATCTTGCGGCGGATCAGGGTTACGAAATATTAGTTGTGCCGGGTTATTTTTTCCAGCGCGCGGCGGCAGCGTCGTCGCTGGATTTGGCATCCACCCAATGTGAAGCGCCAGCAATTTCTTCCAACTTCCAGAAGGGGGCTTTGGTTTTCAACCAGTCCATTAAAAACTCGCAGGCTTCAAATGCGGCCTTGCGGTGGGCTGATGCGGTGATTACCAAAACAATATCTTCGCCCGCTTTCATTTTGCCAAAGCGGTGAATGATCAACACATCGTGCAAGGGCCAGCGGGTTTTTGCTTCATCGACAATTTCGCCAAGCAATGCTTCTGTCATTCCGGGATAGTGTTCAAGGGTTAAGCTTTCAGCGTCGCGCACGCTGCCCACAAAAAGCGCATAGGCACCACTATCAGTGCGGCTGGCTTTGAGTACTGCCAGTTCGTGGCCCACATCAAATTGCTGTGCTTGAACTTTGATCATCGTTCATCGCTTCTCGCTAAATTTCGCGCCAAAATATAAATGGGCACAAGGCCCACCAAAACAATGGCCAGAGCTGGCGGGGCACTTTCTTCCAACTTATCAAGCGATGCAAGCGTGAACACTGAACTGGCCAATGTGTCATAGTCAAAGGGGCGTAACAACAATGTGGCGGGAAGTTCCTTCATGCAATCCACAAACACCATGATGGCCCCTGATAAAAGTGCTGGCTTCAACAGTGGCAGATGAATGGTGGCGATCACAGCGCCCGGGCTTCGCCCCAGGGTTCTGGCCACATCATCCAAACGTGTTGGAATTTTCTGTAGCCCTTGATCAACTGAACCATGGCCCATGGCTAAAAAGCGCACCACATAAGCGATGACTAGTGCTGATGTAGAACCAGAGATAATCAAACCAAATTTAACGCCGGTCAGGGCAGATAAAACCGGGCTGACCCAATTGTCAAAGCGCCCGAATACAACCAAAAACCCAAGGCCCAAGATAATGCCGGGAATGGCATAGCCCGTTGTGGCCATTAATATCAGTGTACGGATGAAATGTGAAGCGCCGCGCCGCTTTGCATAAGCAAACACCATGCCTATCAACAAGGTGAACACAACAGTGAAGGCGGCCAAGATAAGCGAATGCCAAGCGTTGATTAAAAACCGTGGAGACGCCACAACATCAAGATGGCGCAACCCGAGACGCACCAGCACGGCACAGGGAATAAAAAATCCAAACAGTGTGGGAAGCACCGCCGCCAGCGTTGCACAAAGTGCCTGCCAACCAAAAAGTTGAACAGGCTCTAAGCTTCGGGTTTTGGTGGTTTGGCGCAGTTGGTTATTTTGGCCGCGGGCATATTGTTCAATCCACAAAATTGAACCCACGCATACCAGCAACACAATGGCAAGTTGGGCAGCACCTGCAAGATTGCCCTGGCCCAACCATGTTGAATAAATCGCCAAGGTGAAGGTTTGCACACCAAAAAAATTCATGGCGCCAATATCATTCAAGGTTTCGAGCAAAACAAAAGACAGGCCAATCACCAAAGCGGGCCTTGCCTGCGGTAAAATGATTTTGAAAAATGTGCCCCAAGCCGTTTGGCCCAAAGTTCTGCTCACTTCAATTTGGCTGGCTGATTGTTTTAGAAAAGCAGCACGGGCAGAAATAAAGATATAGGGAAAAAGCACCAGCGACATTACCACAATGGCCCCACCCAGCGAACGAATTTCAGGAAAGTGATAATCAGTAGGCTTTTGCCAATTCATGAAGCGGCGCAAAGCCGTTTGTAAGGCGCCAGCGTAGTTTAATTGATCAACGGCTAAATAGGCGATGATATAAGTGGGCATGGCCAGCGGCAGAAGTGCTAACCATTGCAACATTTGCGAACCCGGAAACCGAAACGCCGTAAGCAGCCACGCCAAAGGCACAGCAATCACCATGCTCAAGGTGCCAACGCCCAGCAAAAGCAGCAATGTTTGAAAAATATAATGCGGCAGAACTGTTGCCCATAACTGGCCCCAAACATTGCCCGATGATTGCAAGCCCAACCCTGCCAGCGCCACGATAGGCAAAAGCACCAACGCCACAACAGCCACGATTGCTGCGGGGGTGGTTTTATTCTGCAAGAACACGGGTGGTCGGAAAGGTTATTTCAACCAGGGTGCCTTGGCCGGGCTCGCTTGAAATGTTGAAACTGGCGCGATTGGCTTCCACCAAGGCTTTGGTTAGCGGCAGGCCAAGGCCCGTGCCTTGTCTTTCACGGCCGGGCGTATCAACGCGTGAAAATGGCATAAGCGCTTGGGCCAATTCGCTGGCCTTCATACCAATGCCCGTATCTTTCATGCGCAAAACCAAACCGCCAGATTTATTGGTGGCGGCAGACACAATCACTTGGCCGCCTGCATCGGTGTATTTGATGGCGTTGGAGAGAAGATTGGTCATAATTTGGCGCAAGCTGCGTTGATCAGCCACAATGCGGGGCAAATTATCGGGGAAAGATTTTCGCATTAAAACGCGCGCCCGCGTGGCTTGTTCCTGCAACAGGCGCGAGGCATGATCAAAACAATCGTTCAAATTCACCGCCGTAAAATCCAATTCCATGCGGCCTGATTCAATTTTTGATAAATCGAGCAAATCATTGATCATCGCCAAAAGGTGGCTGCCACTGGTGTGGATGTCGTTGACGTAGGCCCGATATCGTTCGTTTTTGATATCACCAAATTGGCCAAGCCGCATGATGTCAGAAAACCCCAAGATCGCATTTAAAGGGGTGCGCAATTCATGGCTGACCCTTGCCAGAAAATCAGATTTCAGTTTGCTTGCTTCTTCGGCTTGATCTTTGGCTTGGCGCAACTCTTTTTCAGTGCGCTTCCAATTGGTGAGATCGCGCAACACGGCACAAAATTCAACATTGGATTGTTCAGCTTGAATGCGACCAATATTCAGAAACATTGGCACTGTGCCGCCTTGTTTGACAATGGCTTGCACTTCACGGCCATCATTGAACACGCTGGCTAAGCCTATCATTTCAAGGCTGGCCAAATAGCTATCAAGAATTTTGGCGCTGTCGCTGTTTAATAAATCGGCCAATGGTTTATGCAACACTTCGGCGTTGCGATAACCGAAGATGGCTTCGGCCCCGGCGCTGAAACTTAAAATCTTGCCATCTTTATCAAGGGTGATGATGCCATCAGATGCGATGTCTAAAATAGAGCGGGGATCAGGCTCAACAGCTTTGGCGGGCGCTGGTTTTGCCTCTTCAACAGCAATCGCTATGGGCCGCTGGGCGGGTTGGGCAGGCGCGGGGATTTGCAGTGGCGGTTCTGGCAGAACTTCAGGGGCGGGTTCACCTTCAGGCTCAACCAATTTCTCAAAAGCATATTGTTGGGCCTTGCCGTTCAGCCAAGGCAAATCAGTGGTCGATATTTTAAATGGTTGCATGCTGCCGTCACTGTGGGGCAGGGCCAAAACTTTGCTGTTGGCGTTAAGGCCATCAAAGGCTGAAAGAAAAAATGGATGGGCCAAGGCTTGGGCGGTTGAGGCATAGCCACAAACCCGGGCCAGCCCTTGGCTGATATAGACAGTGGTGGAATTTTTTTGAATGGCAAAGGCCGATGGATTGCGTTCCAAAGCTTGGCGCAGTTGTTCTGGCAAAGCCTGCAATTGATGTGTGGGTTTGGCAGGCGGGATAATTTCTTGCGGTGGCTTTGAGGCTTTCGGCTTTTCTGCCGTCGATTTGTCGGTCGTTGGTTTTTCTGCTGTGGCTGCGGCAAGGGTTCGGCCAAGGGCTTCGAAGGCTTGCTTGTCTGTTGGGGCTAATGTTGGGGTGGCGGCAAGTTGCTTTTCAAGCAGGCGGCGTTCGGTGATGTCTTCCAAAACCAAGGTTGCAAAAACAGCGGGCGAATTTTTGGCGCGGCGCAATGTCAACCGCGCCTCACGCAACCCATAGGGGCTGTTGAAGTTTGCGATTGTGCTGATCAACCCTGTGGTTTTTAGGCGCGCCAAAAGATCAGCCGATTGGGCTTCGGGCACCAGAAGCTGGGCCAATGTTTTAATTGTCTTAAAATCAAAGTGGCTTTGGGCCAAAGCATTGGCGGCAAGGAAGGTTCCTTCCTCGTCGATGGTTGCTGTGGCCAACGGAAAATCATCAAGCGCCATGTCGCTCGGGCTGGGTTTTGCAGCCGGAATTTCAATTGCCAAAATCCCATCGCGGCCATCGGATAGCGTATGGATTGAACAGGTGCATTTGAAAGGTTCGGTTTTGCCCAGGGATGGAAAGCTTAATGCAACTTCTTGTGGGTTTTGGCGCGAAACTGTTGTGACTAAAACTGCCAGATCAACAATGCCAGGTTCAGCCAAATCAAAAGGCCTATCGACCAGATCAAAAATAGATTGGCCACCGAAGGCGGCGATGGCTGGTTGATTGGCCCAAACCAAGCGCCCGCGCGCAGCGTCCCACAGCCAAGCGGCTTCAGGGGCAAGGCGCAATTGTTCAAGAGTGGGCAGAGTTTGGGACACGTTTTGCTTTCGGACTCAGATTTACAAGACGACCTAAACAATTTTTGATCAAAACGTCCAGTGTTCGTTAAGAATTCGTCAACTATGTTTAAAGGCTGTGAAGTTGACTTTTACAGGTTGAACTTTTTTGTAGATGTCGCTAGGACACCAAAACGTGTGCCGCCATAGCTCAGTTGGTTAGAGCGCTAGATTGTGGATCTAGAGGTCCCCCGTTCGAGCCGGGGTGGTGGTACCATTTCATTTGGTTGAAAATTTCTAATCCCTCAATTTAAGATAGATTTCAATTCTACGGGCTTTAGACGCTTGTATGAGGCCTTTTCGGTGGCTTGGCTACAACCCCACAGGAACATAAAGCGAACGATTGTAGGGGGCTTTAAACGGGCGGCTAGGGCCCTTGCCGTGGCCTTTGAGCTAAGGCCACTTTTGGTGGTTGAGAGGGGCGGCGAACGGCCATTTAATCGCCTCACCCTGAGGGGCCGTGGGAATTCGCGAACCGATACAACCGATTAACCAATTCTTAACCCTGCCAGCATACCTAGAATAGTTAACAGATTGTATTTCTGCGGGTTTTGGTTGCATTCGTTGATTTGCAAACACTCTGCCGAAGAGATTCTGGGGGTCTCTGACAAGACAGCTGAAGGTTTGTTTTAATAGCGTTTTTTGAGTTTTACAGAATGCTGCAAGGTGAATTTCACTTTTCGGGGTAGGGAAATGATGGGCAAAAAAACAATCATAGATAGCAGTCTTGTTATTTTACCACTCGAAGTGTTTTGCGCAGATTTGCGTGATTCTGCGCCCTTGCAACACCTCAGTCTTTTCAGCTGCTTGATGTGAAGCCGCAACCATGAAGCGCAATCACATTTTTCGATCTCCAAACGACGACGGCGAAGTCCGCGCGCGGGTCCACCGCAACCACATCCAACAGGCCACACAAAGTTTCAAACTATCACAATTCAAAATTTAATCGGGGTTTCCAAATGACTCAATTTTCACGAATACCAATAACTACAGGGCAAGCGCGGCGGATGCGCAATATTGCCACCGTTGTGCTGGCTGGCACGTTTATGCTTTTCCAAACAGCGCCCTCTTTTGCGACAATCGACAACACCGCCAACGCCGTGGGTACGCCTCCTGCAGGGTCACCCACCAACTTTGGCTCATCAACCCAAAACGTTCCTGTAGCTCCACCAGCGGCAAATATGACGATTACAAAAAGTGCGTCGGTGCCAACATCTGGTGCGGGTGTGGATAACAGCATCGTTGATGCCGGCGATTCCATCACTTACACCTACACCGTAAAAAACACTGGTAACGTTACAATGACGGGCGTTGTGCCAACCGATCCGGGCCCGAAATTTAACGGCACGGCAGGCACTGGCTCACTTGGTGCGTTCAGCCCTGCATCTGCAACACTGGCACCAAACGCCACTCAGATTTTTACGGCAACCTATGTCATGACCCAGCTTGACGTTGATCGCGGCGCTGGCATTGCCAATGGTGTCAGCAACACCGCAGGTGCCACAGGCACAACGCCTGCCGCAGTTGTTTTCAACATCCCTGTGGCCCAACAAGCCACGGCCACAACAACCATTGCTGCTGGGCCTAAGATGACCATCAGCAAAGTGGCTGTGTTGACAGATACTGTCGCTGCCGGAAATACGGCAGGCAAAGCCGACTTGAACGAAATCATCACCTATACTTACACAGTGTCGAACACCGGCAACGTGCCGATGACGAATGTCAGCGTCAACGATCAACACGGCACACCAGCGGTTGGCGTGCCTCTGGGTGCGGGTGGTATTACCAATGAAACGGTAACGGTTGTTGGCCCGCTTGGCGCAGGCGCATCCACCAACACCACAGCCAATGACGGCATCATCAACACATTGGCGCCCGGTGCCACAGCAACGTTCACCTGGGTTCATACTGTTACACAAGCCGAAATCGACAAGGGATAAACGTTTGCGCTGCGCGGCGGCAACGCCGCGCAGAGCTTTTTCATAATGACACATCAGGGCAAACATAAAATCGGTTTCAAGGCCTCGCGCAAGATCACCAAGATCTCTGCGCTTTTGGTGCTTTTAACCGCTTCTCTGTTTATCCCAATGGGTGCGGCCAAAGCCGATATCACCAATCAAGCAACCGCATCGGGCGATTATGCGGGGCTGACCACGACCACAAGCCCAGCCAATGCTGCGGTTCCCGTTGCGCCCTCGCAACCCATTGTGGGCTTGGTGAAAACTGCAGGTGCCATTGTTGACGTGAATGCCAATGGCCAGACTGATGCTGGCGATACAATTGCTTATACATTCACAGTTTCAAATCTTGGCAATGTTACGCTGAACCCGGTTTCAGTGACTGATCCCAAAGTTGCCAATATTACCTGCGCGTCAACAACGTTAATCCCTGGCGCTTCAACCGTTTGCACAGCGCCATCGCCTTATGTTTTAACCCAAGCTGATATTGATGCCGGAACAGTTGCTAACCAAGCAACAGCATCTGGCACGCCGCCCATCGGTGCGCCGGTGACAGATTTGTCTGATCCAACATCGCCTGCTGTGGGCCAAGATGGGCCAACGACAGTTTCACTTCCCGCCACACCAAAAATTGGTTTGGTTAAATCTGCTGGTGCTGTGGTTGATGCCAACACCAATGGTCTAACCGATGTTGGCGATACGATTACCTATACATTCACGGTTTCCAATCTTGGTAATGTGACGCTGAACCCAGTTGCAGTGACTGATCCAAAAATTGCAAACATCACTTGCTTGGCCACAAGCTTGGCACCAACCGCCACCACAACCTGTTCTTCTGCAGCGCCTTATGTTTTAACCCAAGCTGATCTTGATGCAGGCAAGGCTTCAAACCAAGCCACGGCATCAGGCAAGCCATCCGTTGGCCCGGCTGTGACAGATTTGTCTGATCCAACAACAGCTGGCCCCGGTTCGAATGCAGCAACCGATGTTCCGCTTACCCAAAGCCCAAAAATTGGTGTGGTGAAAACCGCGGGTGCGATTGTTGATGCCAACAGCAATGGTGTGCAAGATGCTGGCGACACCATTGCTTACACATTTACGGTTTCGAACTTGGGCACTGTGACGCTGAACCCTGTCAGCGTTGTTGATCCCAAGGTTCCGGCAATCACGTGCGTTGCCACGAGCTTGGCACCATCAGCCACCACCACCTGCACATCTGCTGCACCTTATGCTTTGACACAGGCTGATGTTGACGCGGGTTCAATCTCGAACCAAGCCACAGCTTCAGGCAAGCCGCCTGTTGGCCCTGCTGTGACAGATTTGTCTGACCCCACAACGCCTGCTGCCGGCAATGATAATCCAACAGTTACAACCATCACGCCTTCGCCCAAAGTTTCAGTGTTGAAAACTGCCGGTGCGGTTGTTGATGCCAATACGGATGGCAAGCTCGATGCGGGTGATACCATTGCCTATACATTCACGGCAGCAAACCTTGGCAATGTGACGCTGAGCCTTGTCAATGTGACAGACCCGAAAGTTCCATCCATCACCTGCGTTGCCACAACGCTGGCACCGGGTGCCACCACATCCTGTTCTGCTGCTGTTTATACTTTAACCCAAGCTGACATTGATTCAGGTTCAATCAGCAACCAAGCGACAGTTTCAGCCAAGCCTCCGGTTGGCCCAGCCGTAACCGATTTGTCAGATCCCACCACGCAAGGTTCGGGGCCGGGCAAGGATGATCCAACCGTGGTTGCTCTTCCTGCTGCACCTGCCATTGGTTTGGTAAAAGCCCAAGGCACAATTGTTGATGTGAACAGCAATGGTGTGACAGATGTGGGCGATACCATTGGCTATACATTTACCGTTTCAAATCTTGGCACCGTAACATTAAACCCCATCAGTGTGGTTGATCCTAAGGTTCCGAATATCACTTGCTTGGCCACAAGCTTGGCACCGGGTGCCAGCACAACCTGCACACCAGCGGCCCCTTATGCCCTGACGCAAGCTGATATCAATTCTGGCAGCGTTTCAAACCAAGCAACAGCTTCAGGCAAGCCACCATCTGGCCCTGTTGTTACCGATCTTTCTGACCCCACAACACCAGGCACCGGCCCTGGCAAAGACGACCCCACAATTACCACCATCACGGCTTCACCCAAGATTGGTTTGGTGAAAACTGTGGGTGTTGTTGTTGATGCCAATAGCAATGGCAAAACAGATGCTGGCGACACGATTGCCTATACATTTACAATTTCAAACTTGGGCAATGTGACGCTTAACCCCGTGAGCGTTGCTGATCCAAAAGTTCCCGGCATTGTGTGCCCCGCCACAAGCTTGGCACCCGGCGCTTCAACCACATGTGCTGCCCCCACACCTTATGTGTTGACGCAGGCAGACATCAACGCCGCATCTGTTACCAACCAAGCCACGGCATCTGGCACGCCACCAACAGGTGCACCGGTGACCGACTTGTCTGATCCGGCAACAGCTGGCCCCGGCAGCGATGCCCCAACCGTAAGCCCGCTTACACCCACATCGCAAATCAGCATTGTTAAGACCGTGGGTTCAACGACCGATGTGAACACCAACGGCATCACCGATGCTGGCGATCAATTGAACTATAGCTTTGCTGTTGAGAATCTGGGCACCACCACATTGCACAGCGTTGTGGTGAGCGATAACAAGATTGGCGCTGTTAGCTGCCTTGCCACCACTTTGGCCCCCGGCGCCAGCACCACATGCACGGGTGCGGCCTATACATTGACGCAAGCTGATGTTGATTTGGGCCAAGTAACCAACCAAGCAACAGCCACTGCGCTGACACCGTTGAATGCAACAGTCAGTGATCTGTCTGACGGTGCTGCCTTTGGTTCGGGCGCTGGCAAAGATGATCCGACAATCACCACCATTGCACCTAAGCCCGCTGTTGGTTTGGTTAAATCGGCAGGTGCCATTGTCGATGCCAATAGCGATGGCAAGGTGGATGCGGGCGATACCATTGCTTATGCATTCACCGTATCAAACCTTGGCAACCTGACGCTGAACCCGATTGGTGTTTCTGATCCGAAAGTTCCAAATATCACGTGTGTGGCAACATCGTTGGCGCCTGGTGCCACCACCACATGTTCAGCTGCTGCACCTTATGTTTTAAAGCAGGTTGATCTTGATGCGGGCACTTTCTCCAACCAAGCCACTGCGTCTGGCACGCCACCCACTGGCCCTGCGGTTACAGATTTGTCTGACCCCACAACACCTGGCACAGGCGCTGGCAAAGATGATCCAACAGTTGTGGCCTTGGCCCCAGCGCCAGCCATTGGTCTGGTTAAAACTGCTGGTGCTATTGTCGATGTCAACACCAACGGTGTGCAAGATGCTGGCGATACGATTGCATATAGCTTCACGGTTTCCAACCTTGGCAATGTGACATTGAACCCAGTTTCAGTGGCAGACCCGATGTTGGGCACTGTCACTTGCTTGGCAACGTCATTGGCACCTGGCGATACCACAACCTGTTCAGCACCCACTTATGTGTTGAAACAAGCTGACATCAACGCAGGCCATGTGGCCAACCAAGCCACAGCAACAGGCAAGCCACCCATCGGCCTTGCTGTAACTGATCTGTCAGACCCAACAACGCCCGGCACTGGCCAGAACACCCCAACCGATGTTGCCATTGCCCAAACGCCAAAGATCGGGCTTGTGAAAACCGCAGGCATTGTAACTGATGCCAATGGCAACGGCAAAACCGATGCGGGCGACACGATTGCCTATACATTTACTGTTTCAAACCTTGGCAATGTGACGCTTGGCACCGTTGGCGTAACAGATCCGAAGGTTCCAAATATTACCTGTTTGGCTTCAAGCTTGGCGCCGGGTGCTTCAACCACATGCACATCGCCTACACCTTATGTGTTGACGCTTGCTGATATTAACGCTGCTTCGGTAACCAACCAAGCCACGGCATCGGGCAAGCCACCCACTGGCCCGGCCGTGACCGACTTGTCAGATCCAGCAACACCTGGCCCTGCCGATAATGCACCAACTGTTAGCCCACTTTCGCCAGAATCGTTGATCGGCCTGGTCAAAACAGTGTCTGCCATTGCTGACACCAATGGCAATGGCATTACCGATGCGGGCGACAAGGTTACCTATCACTTCACTGTTGAAAATATCGGCACCACCACGCTGCATGGCATTGCTGTCAATGACAATAAAATTGGCCCAGTTGTGTGCTTGGCCACAACGCTTGTACCTGCGGCACAAACCACATGCTCGGGCACAGATTATGTCATCACGCAAGGTGATGTTGATTTGGGCCATGTTGCCAACCAAGCCACGGCCACTGGACTTAATCCAAGCAATGTGGCGGTGAGCGATCTTTCCGACGTTGCTACATTTGGCTCGGGCGTTGGCAAAGATGATCCGACGATCACGCCAATTTTGCAGACACCAAAACTTGGGTTGGTGAAAACGGCTGGTGCCATTGTTGATGCCAATGCCGATGGCAAGGTGGATGCTGGCGATACCGTTGCTTACACATTTACAGTGTCTAATCTTGGCAATGTAACTTTAAACCCTGTGTCGGTTGTTGATCCGAAGGTTGCGTCGATCAGCTGTTTGGCCTCAACGCTTGCTCCGGCGCAAAGCACCACATGTTCTGCACCTGCACCTTATGTGTTGACGCAGGCTGATCTTGATGCAGGAACACTTTCAAACCAAGCCACAGCTTCGGGCAAGCCACCTTCTGGCCCCGTGGTGACTGATCTTTCAGATCCTGTGTCTCCTGGCCCCGGCCCCGGCAAGGATGACCCCACTGTTGTCACATTAACCCCAGCACCCGCCATTGGTTTGGTGAAAGCCGCTGGAATTGTGAATGATGTGAACGGCAATGGCGTGCAAGATGCGGGCGATACGATTGCTTACACATTCAGCGTTTCAAACCTTGGCA
>JAYUHQ010000154.1:0-4875 GCA_043766895.1 Aestuariivirga sp. | reverse complement strand
CCCATTCCACCATGCGCACGGGGCTTGAAAACCGCACCCATTTTTTCACTTTGGCTTTTTCAACCCGGCCTTTGATATAATCCCAAAGCACTGCACGCGGCGGATAAGATGGAATGGCTTTGCCGAAATGTTCTTCGAATGAATAATCACCAAATTCCAAAACTTCCTTTGGCCCGTTGGACCAAAGATAACGATACATAGAGCCATGCACAGGCTCGCCATGTTCATCAAGGCCGGTGCGCCATGTGTAGTTCCACAAGCCACCCCAATCGCTTTGCTTTTCAAAGCAGACGATTTCTGGAATCTTTGCTTTCTTTTTTGCGGCTGATTGAAAGGCGCGAAGCACTGCTGTGCCTGATGGGCCTGCGCCGATAACTGCAACTCTTATCATGTGTCGTCCCCGTTTTGAATTTAGTCTGGAAAAATGCCGGAACTTGTTGCGGCTCCGTCATCAAATTTTGAAAGCCATTCCACTGTTGTCGGGCGGAATTTTGTGAGGCCTTTGTAATCGGCAAGCTCTGGCGGCAAATCGCGCAACACACGATGAAAACGGCGGCCCCATTTTGGCACTTGCACAAGTTCTTCCATTTTCAACAAATAACAACGGATTACAAACAAAATGGCGTTGCTGCGCGGCAAGCGCCACAGGCTTTGCAACTCGCACCGCAGATGCACTTTGTCGCCAATATTTTCGGGTGTAACCGTCATGCGGTCTGGCCCCCATTTATGATAATTTTCGGGGCTGGTATCAAGGCGCGGGTTTATCGTCATCGTCCAATTTAATCGGCGGACGGGCTTGCCTTGTTGCAAGTTCAGCAGAAATTTCAACGCACGATCAAACACACCCATTTGATGGGCCAACGGCACTGGCCCATGCCATTCCATAAAATTCATGCCGATATCGAAATCGAGCGACCAATCAGCTTGCGTTGTGACCATGCCGGCATCCATCCACAAATTGCCATCACGCTGATCGACGATGCAAAAATCTCCTTGTGCTTGGCGGGTGATATATTCCATCGGCTCATAGGGCAGCGTTGAGGCATCACCAAAAGTGAACTTCTGATCAATGCCCATAGGCCGATTGATCCAATGCCATTGGTCACCATTTTTAGTGAGGCTGAAATGATCAGGGTATCCGGTTGCCTGCTGCTCCATAATAAGTTCAAGCGTGTCCCATTGCCCGGCCATCATGTGGGGCAGGGCTTGGCAGCGCAGCGGATCTTCTTTCAACACCAAAGCCCTATCGCGCATTTCTGAAACATAATGCTCATCAACATCGATCAAGCTTTCAAAGGCATAGCCTTTGGGGCCTGCTTGCACATGTGGTTCCATGTTGACCGAATACATATATTTGTCTTCATGGAAAGGGAACGGAAAGCGCCTGATGTTTTCAGGGCTATTGCGATAAGTAAAGTCGTCCCTGAAAGTTTCCTGTTTGAATTTAATGTTCATGGTGTTCCCTCACAGATCAAGCGTAATCGCTTGCCCTTTTACACGTGAAACGCAGATCATAATTTTTTTGCCTGATGCTTTGTCATCAGGCTCTAAGAAAATATCGTGGTGTTCAATTGTGCCATTGCAACTTATCACTGAAGTTTCACATTGCCCACAAGCCCCGCCGCGACAAAGATAAGGCGCATCAATGCCCGCCGCCTCAACCGCTTCCAGAATGGATTGGTGGGTTCCCACAACTATAGTTTTATTTGAACGTTGAAGCACTGCTTTGAATATATCGCCAGGAAGGGGCGCAAGAAAACGTTCGGAATGCAAATTTTGCTTGGGCCAGCCAAGTGCCGTTGCTTTGCCCAAAACACCATCGATCATGCCAGATGGGCCACACACATAAAGATGCGTGCCAAGTGGTTGATTGGCCAGAATGGCATCGGTTGGAATAAACAGTTTTTCAACGTCGACATAGATTTTTATGCGGTGTTCGCCGTAGCGCTTCTGTAATTCCTGCCAATATGCACCGTGTTGCCGATCGCGCACTGCATAATGCAGTTCGAAGTTAGAACCTTCGCGGCTCATCTGGTCCATCATCGCCATGAACGGCGTTATGCCAATGCCGCCCGCCATGAAAATATGTTTGCGGCCGCGCACATCATAGGGAAACAAATTTAACGGCTGGCTTATTGTAAGCTCGTCGCCCAGCTTTAATGTTTCATGCAAAAAAGCAGAACCACCACGCGACGCTTCAACCCGCAAAACAGAAATTTCATAGGCGGATTGATCTGTTGGTGATGACATCAGTGAATAAGGATTGCGCCGCAAAATATCACCGTCATGCATGGCAACCACAACATGTGCCCCACCAGAAAAAACCGGCATGGGTTGGCCATCAACACGTTCAAACCGAAAGCGTTTTACCTTCTCGGCAACTTGCGTGATTGCGGCCACGTGCACGGCCATATCGGTGTTGATGCTCATGGAAACATTTCCACGGGCGCTGGTGCTGTGCCGGGCTGTTCGGCGTCAATGCACACGCCTTGAAATGCTGCAAGACGGCGGGAATAATGATCGCGCACCAAAAGGTTCAAACCACAGTGCGTGCATTTGAATGGGCTGGTTTTCACATCTTCGGTGATGCCCTTGCAATGCACACATTGCACGCGCCGCGCCGTGGAGCCGCGGTGTTCAGTGCGGATCGAATTGAAATCAATATTTTGATCAAGCGCCACTTTCATGGCCTGCCCAATGAAACCTTCAGTGCCGGATAGATAAAGCCTAGTGCCCATTTTCGCGTTGATAAGATTAACATTCAATCGGTTGAGTAAAACAGGAATGGTTGGCGCAGACCACATATATTCCGCATTCACATTGGGCAGTTTGCCAACACATAAGATATCTGAAACGGCAAGAAAATCAGGGCCAACGGTTTTCACTTGATCAAGCAATGCCTCAACACCTTCGCCTTCCAAGGCAAAAAGATGCCGTCGCGCATTTGGATCAATAGTAAGGCCCGTATAAACTGGCCTGCTTTTAATGCCTTGAACCAACATTAGCCAACCGCCGTGCGCTTCTTCTTTTCAGGATCATCAAATGTAATGGTGTGGGCAATGGCTTTGGCCTTCAAATTTTTACCGCGCACTTCAAGCTTTGTGCCTTGCACCGCGCAATCAACATTCAACCGCGCAATGGCCATGCTTTTCTTGGTCAATTTGGAATAGCACGGGCAGGTGATCACACCGATTTTTTTGTCGCCAGCATAAACTTCATCGCCCAAATCTGCGGGGCCATCAGCGTCTATCAAAAGGCCGAAGATTTTGAACCGCTCTTTGCCTTTCAGGCGCTTGTGTTCTTCGGCACCACGAAACCCAATTTTGTTGGGGCTGACGGTGAAATCAAGCCCCAGTTCCCATAGCGAATCGCCGGGAGGTTGATCCGCGAAGGGATACATTTGTGAATTATCATAGGGATAAAACAACAAATAACTTTCAACGCGCAGCATATCGAGAACCGAAAAGCACACGGGGATGATGCCCATGTCTTTGCCTTCGGCCAAGATCCGATCCCACACCATACCTGCATCTTGGCCACGCACGAAAATTTCATAACCGCGCTCACCCGTATATCCGGTGCGCGAGATCATCACGGGGGCACCAAAGAGCGTTGTTTGCAAATGATGAAAATATTTCAAATCGCGAATGCCGGGCACATATTTGGCCAGATAATCGACTGCGATAGGCCCTTGCAGAGAAAGATCATGCAAATCATCGTCAAACAAAATTGCGCAATTGCGGCCAGCAGCCTGCTTTACCAGTTCTTCATGGGCTGAACCTGATCCATGCACCAACATCCATGAATTGGGGCCAGTGCGATAGACGATGCAATCATCGGTGAACATCCCGCGATCATTCAACATGCAGGCATAGACTGATCGGCCCGGATAAATCTTCGTCATGTCACGCGTTGTGCAATATTCCAAGACATTGATCGCGTGTGGGCCAACCAGATGAACCTTCTTCAAACCAGATACATCCATCAGGCCGGCCTTGGTGCGCACCGCGATGTGTTCTTGGTAAATGTCTTTGTCATAAGTCCATGCGGTGCCCATTCCGCTCCAGTCTTCAAGCTTTGAACCCATGGCGCGGTGGCGATCACCGAGAACTGAAAATCTCCAAGACAATGGCATCAAGCACTTCCTCCGGCTGTTTCCTGTACGGAAATATTTATTCCCTACTGTAGCGCAGATTTTGGCGGACACAAGATGCTTATCGTCATTTTTTGACGCTTAAGACAGAGATCATCGAAGCTGTATGTTTTTGGTTTTTCAATTGAGCTTAAGACCTGCCGACATTTAACCTTGTGCCATGACTGAATTGGTGTCGCTATAATGTTTGATCTTTTCAGGCCATTTTTGCTCTGAGGATGTCCGGAGAGTGTTTGCGATGTCCTGCCAGAGTTTGCCGATGGAACGGACAGGGGCATTGCGCAAGCATGCCATGAATTTTCCGAAGACCGATTCGATAGGATTGAGGTCTGGGCAACGAGTTGGCAGATAGTCGGCGATGCACGTCATCCTTGGCCTCTCAAACTTGAAGGAGTCATTTACGTCTCGAGGTCAGGAACAATCCTGAAAACATCTCCATTGCTGGGATTGCGATAGAGATCGACCCTTGTGCCATTCCAGTGATAATCGAGGTGTCGGCCTTGAATTGCATTCTTTGCAAGATCAGGGTAAAACAAGCCAACGCATTCGCCACCTTTATGGCGAGCGCTTGGATAAACGAGACCATCCGATTCAGCGGTTCGCAATTGCGCAGCTAACACTTGGCTAACAGCGTAGCTGTCTGGATCAAGCGCTTGCAACTGATCAGCATCGGGCTTGCGCAAATCATGCAATCGCGCATCGATGCTCATTATAATTTCTCT
>JAYUHQ010000153.1:0-1794 GCA_043766895.1 Aestuariivirga sp. | reverse complement strand
CCATGCCGCCGGATATGGAAGGCACAATTCACGCGGGCAAGCGTATCAAGCTTTAGCGCTCTTGCCATAGCCCCCAACACATGGTAACGGAGTACCATAATTTGAGGGGATACTCATGGGAACACCTGTCACGCTTACAACTGATTTGGGGCTTCCTATTAGCCTTGGTAACAACGGCGCGGCGAATGTTGTGGCCACGTCCGGCAACGCAGCCAATGCATTTGGATATAGCGCTTAATGGGTGACGACGAAACACTAGAGGCCAAGCCCGATAGTGAAACAGGGGCAGGGGAAACAACGCTTTCCAAAGCTCAACCTTGGCTATCAATGCTTGATGCGTCCGATAAAGCATTCAAAGACTATCAAGCCCATTGCGACAATATAGACAAGCTTTACGCCAATATGTCTCGATTGGCTTCGTCGTCAAGAGAACGTGAATTTCAACTATTCTGGGCGAACGTACAAGTTCTAGGCCCTTCGATCTATTCAAGGCCACCCGTGCCCGTTGTCGTGCCAAGGTTCAAAGATAGACGGCCAATTGCACGTACAGCAGCCGAGGTACTAGAGCGCGTTGCTATCGTCACTATGGAAACGCAAGACTTGGACAGCGTTCTCATTGGTATTCGAAACGATTTAACAGTTATCTCTCGCGGCGTTTCATGGGTTCAACTCACAACCAAAGACGGCGAGGATTACGTTACGGTTGAGCATCTCGACCGCCGTGATTATCGCTGCGACCCAACGCAATCTGAAAAGACAGTTGATTGGAAGGCCAAACGCGCATGGATGACTAAGAAGGAAGCTCGCGCACGGTTTTATAAGACAAGTGGGCGGCTTTATCAGGATGCAACCTATTACAGCGCCAAAAAACGCAATGAAGGCTATTCTGACGGCGGCGATGATAAAAGCATGAAGGCCCCGATTTGGGAGATTTGGTGCAAGTCTGCCAATAAGGTGATTTGGGTTGCTGATGGTTGTGAAACGGCATTAGACGAAAGTGATCCGCATCTTGAACTCGAAGGCTTCTTCCCATGTCCTAAGCCCGCCGTTGGTACATTGCAGCGCGGGACAATCATCCCTATCCCCGATGTTTTGTTCTATAAAGATCAACTCGAAGAAATCAACGATACAACTGCCCGCATTGCTGCTCTCACGGATGCGGTTAAGGTGCGCGGGTTTATTCCCGGCGGTTCCGCGTCTATCACGGACGCAATTGAAAACGCTATTCAGGCCACAACTAACAACGCATTACTAATTCAAATCCCGAATTGGGCGGCATTGGGCAATGGTTCGCCCAAAGACATGGTGATGTGGTGGCCGCTAGATCAAATCGCTATCGTTATCAAAGAACTGATTGAGCTTCGTAAGCAGCTTATCCAAGACGTATATGAAATCACAGGCCTATCAGACATCATGCGCGGTTCGTCGGTGGCAAGCGAAACACTTGGCGCTCAAAAGCTTAAATCTCAATATGGCTCAGTCCGTATTCGTGACCGTCAAAACGAAATGACACGGGTTGCCCGTGATACAATCCGCATAACTTGTGAAAGCATTGCGGAGAACTATACGACCAAGCAAGTCAATGAACTCGCACAAATGCAATTGCCGACGGATGCCGATATTAAGGCTAAAATGAAGCCTTTGGAGGATGATCTAAAGCAAATTGCCGCCATGATGCAAAAGGCACAGTCTGATCCTGCTATTCAGGCTAAGGCACAGCAAAACCCGCAAGCCGCGCAACAAGCTATCCAGCAAGCGCAACAGCAATCACAAGCCATTCAAAAACAGCTTCAA
>JAYUHQ010000152.1:0-12958 GCA_043766895.1 Aestuariivirga sp. | reverse complement strand
CATGGCGATAGGCCAACAGGGTGAAATAATGCCCCAGCATCATAAAAAGCCCTGCTGCAAACGTAAGTTCCACCACAAAAAATGATGGCATAATCCACGGTTCAAATATCAGCCCGCAAATAAGTGCGGCAGTCAGAACCACTAAAATAAGGATAAGTGTTGAAAGCAGCGCTGGCACAGATGATGAAATTTGCCGTGCCGCCAAATCGCGCAACGCTGCAAAAACAGCCGTCACGAAGGCCAACAAGATAAACGGCGAACTGGCCGCGCTGCCGGGTTGGGCAACAAGAAGCGCACCGCAAAACCCCAGTGCCACAAGCCCAAGCCGCAACGCTGTAGATTTTTCACGGTGAATAAAAATCATTCCTAAAATAACCAGAAGCGGCGTGATCTGAAAAATCGCTGTCACATCGCCAATGGGTGAATGTGCCAACGCCAAAATATAAGTGAGAATGGCAACCGATTCCAGCCCCGCACGCAACATGACGTGTTGATCAAACGCTTTGCGCCAATGTTGAAGATCGCCCATAAGGCCCAAAAGAATAATGGCAAAAAAAGTGCCTGAAAGCCCGCGCAACAATAACACTTCATAAGGGGGCAAGCCGGCAATGGCCAGTTTCATAAAACTATCATTCAGCACAAATGCAAAGCCGCTGAGCAGCATAAAGCCAATGCCGCGCAAATTGGATGTCTGTGTCATTAACGGAAAAATAACCTTAACTTCAAGACGCGTTCATGCATCAACTTGGCTTAACCTGCAATTAAGATTTTGCGATCCACGATCTATGCCGTGGCCTCGTGGCGGAATGTCTACGCGGTAGGGTGCAAACCTGCTTATCTTGGTTCAAATCCAGGCGAGGCCTCCATTTTCTTGTTAGGCGCCCGCCTTCAAAACATTTTTGCGAAATGCTGCCGGGCTGGTTTGGAAGCGCTGGTCAAACGCTTCATAAAAGCTCGAAAGCGAACGAAAACCGCAATCAAATGCAATTGTTGTAACGTTGCAATCCGTCGCAATCAGCATTGATCGAGCAGCATCCAATCGTTGCCGAGTAATCGCCTGCTTGATTGAAAGTCCAAGCACGCGCTTGAACAGGCTCATCGCATAATTGGGGTGCAAGCCCACTGCGCAGCCCACTTCATCCGTTGAAATTTCTTCCAGCGCATTTTCGCCGATAAACCGCGCCATGGCTTCAACTTTGCGCACACGATTATGATCATGATCATGCAGTGTTGCAACTTTTGCCAGGGGTTGGGCGTCGCGCAGATCATGCCACCCTTCACGATCAAGCCTACGCACCCGCGCGGTCAGTTCATCGCGCACGATAGGTTCCAGCGATTGATCGCCCGACAACAAATCCAAACGCCAACGGGCAAACATGTCAAAATCATATGATTTGAGATCAAGTGCTTCAATCAAGGCCCCGCCAAAAATGGCTTGCCGCAAATGGCTTAATGTGGGCAGTTCCAAAAAGGCCGCCATTGGAACATAAAGAACGATAAATTCTGTGCCTTGTGCACATTCCACCACTTGATGGGGGATCATGCCCCAAAATAATGCCAATCGCCGTTCAGGCAGGTTGAGTTCGCGGCCATCGAACCAATATCTCATGTGGCCTTTCGTTACCAGATTGAACTCAATTTGGCTGTGCATATGGGGCCCAGGCATGCGTTGAACGCGTGTGGATTTGCCAGCGCAGAAACTATGGTCTCCAAACACAACCACAGGGTATCCGCGGTCCATGTACGGATTTGCGGGAACGCTCTCGTCAACGTAAATTTTATCATTCACGATCTTAGAATTCCGGAAGTGATCATTCGAATTTCGGAAGATCCTTGCGGGTTTTCAAGCCATCGTCAAGCCTAATCCGCAACAACGCGGAAATCAGTAATAGCCCCAGCCATGGTGGCCGGGGCCTATGGGAGGAAGACATGACATTATTTAAAGGCCTTTCAGGCCTTGCGCTTGGTCTTGCGCTATCAGCAACCACAGCCATGGCAGGAACCATTGTGCTGAACTCAGATCAATCTGATCCAGCGCCCAAAAAAGCCATGGAAGGTTTGATTGCCGGTTTTGAAAAAGCCAATCCAGATATTAAAGTAAAGTGGAACAATTTTGACCACGAAGGTTATAAATCTGCCATTCGCAACTTTTTAACGGCCGATGCTCCAGATGTTGCCGCATGGTATGCCGGCAATCGCATGGCACCATTCGTAAAAGCTGGCTTGTTTGAAGATGTATCAGACGTGTGGAAAGATAACGGCCTTGATGATCAGCTGAAATCAGCCGCCGCTTCGATGACAATTGATGGCAAGAAGTGGGGTGTTCCATACACCTACTATCAATGGGGCATCTACTATAACAAAGACGTTTACAAAAAAGCTGGCGTGACAGAACCGAAAAATTGGGCTGAATTTGTTGCCAATTGCGAAAAGATCAAAGCTGCTGGCGCTGATTGCTTGACCACAGGCGACAAGGGCGGCTGGCCTGCTGCGGGCATTTTCGATTATATCGATATGCGCACCAATGGCTATGAGTTCCACATGGATTTAACGGCGGGCCGCGTAAAGTGGACAGATCCCAAGGTTAAAGCAGCATTTGCTGAATGGGCCAAAGTGGTTCCTTATATGTCAGCAAACGCAACAGCCATTGATTGGCAAGATGCTGCAGCGCTTATGGCGCAAGGCAAAGCGGCTAACTATGTCATGGGCAACTTCGCTGTAGACACCTTCAAAAAGGGTGGCATGACCAACGACAATCTTGGGTTCTTGATATTCCCAGAAATCACCCCCGGCGTTGCACGTTCAGAAGAAGCGCCAACGGACACGTTCCATATTCCGTCAGGTGCTAAAAATAAAGCAGATGCAAAGAAGTTCTTGGCTTACCTCGCTTCTGCTGATGCGCAAACTGCGATGAACGGAATTCTTGGCCAATTGCCTGTAAACAACAAGGCAACTGCTGCTGATGATCCATTCATCAAGGCGGGCTTTACAGAATTGTCTTCGGCTCATGCCTTGGCACAGTTCTTTGATCGTGATGCTCCGGCTGACATGGCAAAAGCAGGCATGGATGGTTTCCAAGAGTTCATTACCCATCCCGACCATATTGATGCAATTTTGGAGCGCCTCGATAAGGTTGCTGCCAAGGTTTATAAATAATCCTCCCGCGACGGGGGCTGGATCTTTAGCGACGGAGATCCGGCCCTTCTATTTATTTAGGTGAGGGCAGAACATGGAACACACCAAACCAATGGGTTTTTGGAAAAAGAATCAACGCGCGTTAGCGCCATGGTTATTTCTTGCTCCCGGCATATTCATGTTTTTGCTTTACGTGATCTATCCCATTTTTCAGTCCATCGGCATCAGCTTTTACGAATGGGATGGCCTTGGTGCGAAAACCTATGTGGGTCTTCAAAACTACAAAGATCTGCTGGCCGATGATTCATTTTCAACATCTCTGAAAAACAATGTCATCTGGCTTATTATTTATCTGCTGGCCATTCCGGCAGGCCTTGCTGTGGCACTTTTTTTAAATCAAACTGTGGCTGGCATCAGGCTTTATAAATCCTTGTTCTTTTTTCCGTTTGTCATCAGCCAAGTTGTTGTTGGATTAATTTTCACTTGGTTTTATGCGCCTGGCTTTGGCATTCTTCCGCATGTCATAAATTTCTTCACCGGCACACCCACGGCCATTCTGGCCGATGATCGTTACGCAACCTTTGGCGTGATCGCGGCGGGCCTGTGGCCACAAACCGCCTATTGTATGATCTTGTATCTAACAGGCTTAAACAACATCAGCCCTGATCAAGTTGAAGCTGCCCGCATGGATAATGCCAAAGGCTGGTCTATGCTTTGGCATATCATCATTCCGCAACTGCGCCCCGCAACCTTTATTGCACTGGTTGTAACCGTCATTGGCGCATTACGCTCGTTTGATTTAATTTCAGTGATGACGGTGGGCGGGCCATTTGGTTCAACACGCGTGTTGTCTTATTTCATGTATGAACAATCACTGTCTGAATACGGAACCGCTATGGGTTATGGTGCCGCCATCGCGGTTGTGTTGTTCGCCATTATGTTGGTGTTCATCAGTCTCTTTATTGTTCGCATGCTCAGTCAAGAGAGGAACGCATAATGTTTCCAAGGCCAATTGCACAATCCAACATCTGGACTCAGCGCGCCTATAAAGCTTTTCTGCCGATAGCGCTGGTGCTTTGGCTGCTTCCGTTGATCGGTATTGCTGTCACCTCTGTGCGCCCCGGATCAGATTTGGCGTCAGGCAACTATTTCGGTGTTCCATCTGGTTTTGCGTTTTGGGAAAACTATAGTTCGGTGTTTAAAAACAGCAACATTGGCTATTATATTTTAAATTCATTTCGCGTCACCATTCCAACAGTCATTGGTGCCGTGGGCTTATCGTGCCTAACCGGCTATGCGCTTGCCACTTATAAATTCCGCGGAAATTTGGCGGTTTTCTTCATGTTTGTGGCTGGCAATTTTGTGCCGTTTCAAATTTTGGCTATTCCCGTGCGCGATCTCACGCTTCACATGGGCCTCTATAACACCATGACAGGTCTGGTGCTTTTCCACATCGCTTTCCAAACTGGATTTTGCACCTTGTTCATGCGCAATTTCATGAAAGCACTTCCCTTTGCGTTGATAGAATCGGCGCGTGTTGAAGGTGTGAATGAGTTTAGAATTTTCTGGCATATCATTTTGCCGCTGGTTCGTCCGGCGATGGCGGCATTGGCCGTGTTGGTTTTCACGTTCATCTGGAACGATTATTTCTGGGCCACTGTTATGGCGCAATCGGTTGATGTGCGGCCTGTCACAGCCGGCATGAACGAACTTAAAGGCCAATATAAAGTGGCATGGGAGTTGATCTCAGCTGCGGCAATCGTTGCAGCATTGCCACCTGTGGCCATGTTCTTTCTTATGCAAAAACATTTTATCGCTGGCCTCACACTTGGAGCCACAAAAGGATGACTCATCTCGTGGCGCGCATCGGAGAGCACCTTGTGCTGGCTTTGCCTGAACGCGGCATGCCGATCATTATTTCCATGTTCGGCCATGCAGGATTTAACGATGCGGGTTTGGCCACGTTATTGCATCGCGCACCACGCGTGAACGGCATGGACGTGGCTGTGCCAAGCACCTCATATTTACCAACAGGCGGGCAGGGCTTTTTCCGCTGGCCTGCCATTGTGGGCCACCGCGCTGGACAAGACTTCGCGATTAATCCAATGGGATGGGTCATTGCTAAGGCCAATGATCAGGAACTCGAATTATCGTCGGTCGACGATATTGCAAAAATCAAACTGACCCTGTTGTTCAAACTCAACGTTGCGTTAGAGATGCAAACCACGCTCACTAACATTGGTGATACAGCCTATACGTTAGATCGTTGCATGGCCGGAACGGTTTTGGTGTCGGGCACGCCAAAGTTCTATCTGGGATTTCAAGGCAGTTGGGGGCGCGAGTTTCATGAATGCCGTGAAACAGCGTCTAAAAAACTGTGGATGCAAGAAAGTCGCCGCGGGCGCACATCACATGATCGCTTTCCCGCCGTGGCTGTTGAAAGCGCGCTTGGCGATGGTGCCGCCCAAATTCACGCCATCCACTTGGGCTTTAGCGGCAATCACGTGATTGCAATTGATCCCACGGATGATGGGCGCGTTCTTATCCATGCCGGTGAGCTATTTGAGCCGGGTGAAATGATCTTAAATGCTGGTGAAAGCTATTCCTCGCCGATCATGTATTCTGCGCACGACACCAATGTCCACGGCGTCTGGTCAAAGTTTCGAGCCGCTGTGCGCCAAAACGTCTTGTCATGGCCGGGTGGCCAAATGCGTCCAAGGCCAGTAACGCTCAACACGTGGGAAGGCAATTATTTCGATCACAAAATCGAAAGCCTTAAAGCCCAAGCCACCGCAGCAGCAAAGCTTGGCATTGAACGTTTCGTTCTGGATGACGGCTGGTTTGGTTTGCGTGATAACGATACCTCTAGTCTTGGTGATTGGTTTATCGACAAGCGCAAATATCCTGATGGTCTTGGCCCGTTGGTTGACCACGTAGTTTCCCTTGGCATGGAATTTGGCCTGTGGTTCGAGCCGGAGATGGTCAACCGCAATTCTGATCTTTATCGCAAACACCCAGAATGGATTTTGCAATTGCCGGGCTATCCTTTGCTTGAAGGGCGTCACCAAATGGTGCTTGACCTGACCCGCAAAGACGTTGCCGATTACCTGTTCAAATGTGTGGATGATGTTTTGTGTGCTTATAATATTGCATACATTAAATGGGATATGAACCGCGACATCACCCACGCTGGCGACGCGCAAGGCCGCGCTGCCACGTCGCGCCAGACGCGGGCATTTTATGCTTTGATGCAGCGCATAGGCAAAGCCCACCCAAAACTTGAAATTGAAACTTGTGCATCAGGCGGTGGCCGCGCTGATTATGGCGCACTTCAACATTCCCATCGTGTGTGGGTTTCTGATTGTACGGATGCGTTAGAACGCCTTTCCATTCAACAAGGTGCCAGGCGCTTCTTGCCACCTGAAATTATGGGCTGTCATATTGCAGCATCGCCCAATCATCAAACCATGCGACGACACACACTTGCGTTCAGAGCAATCGTTGCATTCTTTGGGCACTTGGGTGTGGAGCTTAACCCGCTTGAGCTTACTGATGACGAACGCACAGAACTTTCAATCTGGATTGAACTCCACAAAAAATATCGCCACATTCTTCATGGTGAAGGCACCACGTTGATTGACCAGCCAACCGTTGATGGCCGCTTTGTTTTCGGCGCGATGATCAACAATAATCAGACCAACGACCAACACATAATTTTGGCCGCGGCCCAATCAATACAAACGTTGCAAGAGCAAGCCTTGCCATTGGCAATTCCGACCACTTGGAGCGAACGCAAATATACCGTGAAAGCGCTTGGCCCCGCGAAGTTGCCCTTCGTTCGACCACATGCTGCCCAAGTGGCAATGTTGGATGGCAAGACAGAATTTTCCGGTGGATTGCTTTCCAGCATGGGGCTGAACATCCCACAGCTTTTTCCAGAATCTGCGATCCTGTTAGAAATTAAAACGGTGAAGGAATAGTCATGGCACAGGTCACACTCAATAATGTTACCAAGAGTTTCGGATCGGTACAGATTATCAAGGGCGTCAGCCTTGATGTTGCAGATGGTGAATTTTGTGTGTTCGTTGGTCCGTCAGGCTGCGGCAAATCCACATTACTGCGTATGATTGCAGGCCTTGAAGAAATCACTTCCGGAACATTGCAAATTGGTGGCAAGGAAATGGCTGAAGTTCAATCCGCTGATCGCGGCGTGGCCATGGTGTTCCAGTCCTATGCGCTTTATCCACACATGACAGTTAAAGAAAATATTTCTTTCGGCATGCGCATGGCAAAAATGCCAGCCGACAAAATTGCCGCTCGTGTGAAAGTGGCAACGGATATGTTACAACTTGATCAACTGCTGGATCGTAAGCCTTCAATGCTATCTGGCGGTCAACGCCAACGTGTGGCCATTGGCCGGGCTATTGTGCGCGAACCAGAGGTGTTTCTGTTTGATGAGCCTTTGTCGAACCTTGATGCCAATTTGCGCGTACAAATGCGCATCGAAATTACCAAGCTGCACCAAGATCTCAAATCTACAATGATTTATGTAACTCACGATCAAGTTGAAGCCATGACGATGGCTGATAAAATTGTGGTGTTGCATGCTGGGTTGATCGAGCAGGTGGGCTCGCCACTCGAACTTTATCATCGGCCCAACAACATGTTTGTGGCGGGTTTCATTGGCTCTCCAAAGATGAATTTTGTGAAAGCCACGGCATCGCCTGTTCGGGGTGGAAAAGTTGCGTTGGCCTTGCCCGGCGGCACCAAAATAACCTTGAACGATCAAGGAAAAAAACTCAGTGAAGGCCAAGCCGTAACCTTAGGAATAAGGCCCGAACACATAACTATTGGCCAGAAAAATGATGGCGAGCTTAAAGGCACATTACGTATTGCTGAATATTTAGGATCGGAAACCATGTTCTATGCAAGCTTGGCCGACGGTACAGACCTGTCGGTAAAAGCCGATGGTTTAACAACCGCAAAAGCCGGTGCCGATATTAAGTTTGGCATGTCTGCCGCCGCCTGCCATTTGTTTGACAGTAGCGGCATTACAATCCTGAATGGCGATTTGTCGAAATAATGCTTGGCGTTTGTTATTACCCCGAACATTGGCCCGAAGCATGGTGGCCAGACGACGCGCGCGGCATGCGCGACATGGGCATTTTGTATGTGCGCATTGGTGAATTTGCTTGGTCAAAGTTAGAGCCAAAACGCGGTGCCTATGATTTTGCTTGGCTTGATCGCGCCATTGAAGTGTTGGGCAAAGCCGGTTTGAAAGTTGTGTTGGGAACGCCAACTGCAACGCCGCCAAAATGGTTGATGGATGAATATCCTGATATCGCCCCAGTCGATGAACAGGGCAAACTGCGCGGTTTTGGATCTCGGCGGCATTATTCTTTTTCCTCTGAAGTTTATCAAAGGGAATCGGCCCGCATTGTGGAAATGCTGGCTAAAAGATATGGCAACAACCCCATAATTGTCGGCTGGCAGACTGATAACGAATATGGATGTCACCTGACCGTATTGTCATGGGGCAGACAAGATTTAAAAACCTTTCAAAACTATTTGCGCAAAACCTATCAAACCACAGACCAATTGAACGAAGCATGGGGCAATGTTTTTTGGTCAATGGATGTGAACAGCTTTGAAGAAATTTCTCTGCCAACACTCACCGTAACTGAAACCAATCCGGCGGCACGTTTAGATTTTTGGCGCTTCCAATCGGGCCAAGTGGCAGCCTATGATAAAATGCAATGTGATATTATTCGCGCCCATTCGCCGGGCCGCTGGATAACCCATAATTTTATGGGCTTTTTCAATGAATTTGATCATTGGAAATTGGCCGAAAATTTAGATTTAGCCTCTTGGGATTCTTATCCCGTGGGCTTCACCCAGCAATTTCCATTTTCGGATGAAGATCATGTGACATGGGCAAAAACAGCCCACCCCGATATTGCAGCATTTCACCATGATTTATATCGCGGTGTTGGGCGAGGGCGGTTTTGGGTGATGGAGCAACAACCAGGCCCCGTGAATTGGGCGCCATGGAACCCGGTGCCGAAACCCGGAATGATCAGGCTTTGGACATGGGAAGCCTTTGCCCATGGTGCTGAAGTCGTAAGCTATTTCCGCTGGCGGCAAGCGCCATTTGCACAAGAACAAAATCACGCCGGCCTGAATATGGCGGGCTTATCGGAACTATCACCGGGCGGCCATGAAGCCACGACAGTGGGCATTGAACTAAAAAAGCTGGGTTCGTTGCCAGCCTTCAAACAAGCGTCTGTTGCTATTGTTTATGATTATGAAGCGTCGTGGATCACCCGCATTCAACCCCAAGGCCAAGATTTCCGTTATCACGAACTGGTTTTTCGTTGGTATGAAGCCGCGCGGCGATTGGGCCTTGATGTTGATTTTGTGCCGCCGGGGCATGATTTGAAGGGCTATCACCTTGTATTGGTGCCTTCACTGCCTCATGTGTCTGATCAAGCGCTTACTGCATTTGAAAAAACCAAAGCTGTTGTGCTCTATGGCCCGCGAACTGGATCAAAGACTCGCCATTTCTCAATTCCTGAAGGCCTAGCGCCGGGCCCTTTGCGCAGCTTGCTGGATTTGCGTGTCACACAGGTATCATCTTTGCCGCCGGGCGTTGTCGAAAAAGTTAAAGGTAAAATATCGGGCACGGCTGAACGTTGGCGCGAATATGTTGACACAAAATCCAAAGTGCTCTCACGATTTGAAAACAAAGACGCGGCAGTGATTGAGAACAACAATCATCATTACCTTGCCTGTTGGCCCGATGAAACCATGCTTCACGCAACGATGGAATTGCTCGCAAAAAAGGCTAAGTTGAAGCTCTCCAAGCTTCCACCACACATTCGGTTGCGCACGCGCGGTGAGCTTACATTTGCGTTCAACTATGGCACAAAATCTTGGAACATTCCCAAAGGTGCAAAAATGGTTCTGGGACAATCAAAAATTCCGCCGCAGGGCTTGGCCGCGTGGCGCGATAAATGAAGCTGGTGCGGAAGAGACAACATGCGTGTAATAGTGGACGTTAAGGTACTATAGAACTAAACCCGCAAGCCGGTTGCAGCGTCAAACAGGTGCATTTTCTCGGGCGCAAACGACAATCCGATTGCCTCGCCTGCGGTGGCCGATAAGCGACCATTTGTCGTAATGTTTACGATCTGACCAGACATGCGGCAGCTCAGAAAACTCATATTGCCTGTAGACTCAACTGCCTCAACTGTTGCGTGAACAGTTCCTTTTTTGCCGCTTGGTGAAATTTGCAAATGTTCAGGCCTGATGCCGAGATTGAATTTTTCGTCCATTGGCCGAGTGCTGGCAACAAGCACTTGCCCATCGTTGGAGATTAGATTTCCATCACTCTCTGTAACCGGGATGATGTTCATGGCCGGAGAACCAATGAACGTTGCAACGAATAGGTTACATGGCCTGTCATAAAGTTCCAGTGGGTGGCCAACTTGTTGAACTTTGCCACCTTGCAGAACCACGATTTTATCAGCCATCGTCATCGCTTCAATCTGGTCGTGCGTGACATAGATCGACGTAACGCCGATGCGTTTGTGCAGGCTGCGAATTTCTGCACGCATTTGCACACGAAGTGCAGCATCCAAGTTTGAAAGCGGCTCATCAAACAAAAACACTGATGGCTTGCGAACGATAGCCCGCCCCATGGCCACGCGTTGGCGTTGGCCACCTGACAGTTGGCGTGGATAGCGTTCAAGATAAGGCTCAAGGCCCAAAATTTTCGCTGCCTCGTTTACCCGCTCAACAATTTCGTTGGGCTTGCCGCCGTGCAGCTTCAGCGAAAACGCCATGTTCTGTCGCACTGTCATATGCGGATAGAGCGCATAGTTTTGGAACACCATTGCAGCGTCTCGCTCTTTTGGATCAAGGTTGTTAACCTCGCGGTCGCCAATGCGAATGCTGCCGCCTTGAACTGTTTCAAGCCCGGCAATAGATCGGAGCAATGTTGATTTACCGCACCCTGATGGACCAACAAGCGCTATAAATTCGCCATCAGCGGCTTCGAATGAAACATCTTGCAGCACGTTTACAGTGCCATAATTTTTTACCAGATTATAAACTGCTACACCTGCCATTTTTCAAGCTCCTGGCAAAATTGCAGTTGCCATTTCTGGTATGGTCTGCCCGCCGTCAATCACAATGGTTTGTCCAGTAATATATGATGCTTCATCAGATGCAAGAAAGTGCACGGCATGGGCAATATCTTCTGGTGTGCCAAGGCGGCGCAACGGAACCGCTGCGGCTTGTGCATCGATAAAGCTTTGCGGTTGGTGTTCCTTAACGCCCTCGGTTAATACATTGCCAGGTTCAACGGCGTTGAGGGTTACATTCCAAGGGGCCCATTCCAAAGCAGCGGTGCGCATGAAGCCCAGAATGCCAGCCTTTGTTGACGCATAATGCGAATAGCCCGGCGAAGATACGCGAGGGCCAGTGATCGATGACAGAAATATAACACGCCCACCACGCTGGTTTTGAAAATGCGTCAAGCACGAACGAGCCAGCAAAAATGGCCCGCGCAGATTAACCGCAACAACATCATCCCATTCTTGGGTTGAAATTTTTGCTATTGGCGTATTGGGATAAATAGCAGCATTGGCAACCGCAATATCAATGCGCCCAAACCGAGAAACAATATCATCAATGGTGTGTTTGATGGCGGCCTCAGAACGCACGTCCATGCGGGCATAACTTGCTTTGTGGCCACGCTGCCGCAATGTTTTGGCGGCGTGTTCGCCTTCACCGTCAACAATGCCAGAAATTATAACTTCAGCACCAGCTTCGCTCAGTTTTGTGGCAATGCCAAGCCCAATGCCGCGCTGTCCACCGGTTACAATTGCAACTTTTCCGGTAAGATCAAAATTGTTCATGCGTACATCGCTTGATAGCTTGGCAAGTAATTGCCATGGGCAACGATTAAAGCATCAACCAGCTTTTCAATTTCAGCCAGAGAAAGTTCTGCCGATGTATGCGGGTCCATCGCGGCGGCATGATAGATATAATCCTTCTTGCCGGTAATGGCAGCCATAACCGCAAGTTCTTGCACATTGATGTTGCTGCGCATAATGGCGGCAAGTTGAACGGGCACAGGGCCCACGCGCGTGGGCTGAATGCCGTTGCGATCAACATGGCAGGGAACTTCAACCGCGGCGTTGTGTGGCAAGTTTTCGATCAAGCCATTGTTACGCACATTGCCATAAATCAAGCTGGGTTTGCCCGTTACGCAAGAATGGATAATTGCTGCGGCATATTCGTGGCTTTTGCAAACTTCGATTGGCCGTGATTCATCCTCAAGCTCATGGCGCAACTCATGCCATTCAGCAATTTGATGTTCACAGCGGGTAATATATTCATCCAGTGGTAAATTGAATTTCTGCAAAAGATCATCACGCCCGCGCTTGATGAACCATGGAGTATATTCGGAAAAATGAATTGAACTTTCAGTCACAAAATGCCCAAATCGTTTCATAACTTCAAACCGCACAGCATCATCAGGCGGAAATTTGTCTTCGCGCGCCAGCTTTCGCAGTTGTGGGTATAAATCAACGCGCGTGCCATCAGGCAAACGCTTTTCAAACTTTAAAAAGAACGCTACATGATTGAGACCAGCGCATAGAAAATCAATATCGGCAATGTTTTCACCGAGAGTTTTTGCCAAAAATTGCGACGTGTCTTGAACTGAGTGGCACAAACCGACGTAAGCGATATCAGGAAATTTTTCTGCCATCGCCCAACTGATCATTGCCATCGGGTTTACATAGTTCATCATCAA
>JAYUHQ010000151.1:0-12960 GCA_043766895.1 Aestuariivirga sp. | reverse complement strand
GGGCCAATGATTTGGGCCTTGCCCAAGTGCCTGACGACGTGAAGGCCGAACGCTATGCCAGGTTTATGGAAACCCAGCAGGTTATTTCAGCAGAAATTTTGCAAAGCAAAGTGGGCCGCCTGATCGACGTGTTGGTGGATGAAATCGACGAAGACAACGATGAAGCCATTGCCCGCAGCCAATGGGACGCGCCAGAGATTGACGGCAATGTGTTCATTCCCAATGCCGGCAATTTAAAACAAGGCGATATGGTCAAAGTGAAGATTGTTGAAGCCGAGGAATATGATTTGGTGGGCGAAAAAGTTTAGCCCACTCAATTACATCACTTCGCCGCTTTTAAAACCGCGTCAATCATAGGCGCTGCTTTGGCGCAGAAGCCCGCTTTATCAGCATCGGCATCCGC
This sequence comes from Aestuariivirga sp., assembly GCA_043766895.1. GTDB lineage: Bacteria > Pseudomonadota > Alphaproteobacteria > Rhizobiales > Aestuariivirgaceae > Aestuariivirga. The sequence goes on along the minus strand of JAYUHQ010000151.1, from coordinate 12,557 downwards.
TTGGGTTTTGGACCAGAGCGCGTCTAAATCGGCTTGGGCCAAGCCGCTTTTCTGTTCAATGCGTTGGACAGCATCACCCAGTTTGGAAGATTTGCCGCTGTCTAAATTCAGATCGCACTTTGCACCGGCAACACCTGCCTCATAGGCCTTGACCAACTCTGCTGGTGCAGCCGCGGCCACAACAGCGCCGACGCTTAAGGCCGATGCAAACAATACTGATATTAAGATGCGCGATTTCATGTATTCCCCCGAAATTGGTTGTGGGCTGTGTGTGGCAAGCAATTTTGACCTTGATTTGTTCATAATGTGGCGACTTTCAAATGAGGTTAAGAAAGGCAACTGTTGCATCAAAATCATGCTTTCGATTTTTGCGCCGGTTGGTGGCCTCTAAATCTTGGCCCCATTGGCTAATCTGAAAATCTTCATCCACGTGGGCTGCCCCCCAAGCATTTTCAGGCGCAATGGCGCGAGCCATCAACATGAATGCGATCAATGCCGAACCTGTGAGTGAGGTTAGATTGTGAACTGCGGTAAGATGAAAAGCGTCAATGCCCGCCACATGAGTTTTAATGCGAATAATGGTTTCTTCGGCCTGAGCCACATGTTGAATGGCTTGGATGGTGTTGAACTTTACGCCTAACGCTTGGTTGGCCCAAGCAACCACCGGATCCCAATGCTGGGCTTCAAGCGCCACCAAAGCCTCAGGTGCCGCGGCGCGATAGCACACCAAATCATTTGCCGCAAAATTTTCAATTTCACCGGCCACAAAATTACGTTCAGCAGTTGCCCGATCAATCGCCGTGTTGGCCAATTTGGTCAGCGGCATAAGTGCGGGGTTGATCAGCTTTTCTTGGGCGTTCCACTCAACAACTACAGCTTGGGCAAGCTGTGCTGTTGGCAACACCAACTTGGCTTTCAATGGTGTTTTAACAGCGCGGCCATCCAGCAGAATTGAAAGATCATCACCAATGGTGGCGAGTTTATAAAACTTGCGTGGCAAAGGCCTGTCAACGCGGTCTTGGCTTAATCTTCGCCAACGTTCGTCTTCGGTTTCGTCACTCATCAAAGCGGCCTGCATCAAAGCCAAATATTTTAAAACTGTTTGTCATGTGTTTGGGCAATGGGGCCGAAACATCAACCAAGCCTTCGCGTGGATGTGGAAATTGAATGCGCCTTGCGTGAAGATGCAATTGGTTTTCAATACCATCGGGCAGGCCAATGTCACCGCCATATTTGTTATCACCCAAAATGGGGGCCCCTATGTGATGGGTGTGGGCGCGCAATTGATGTTGACGACCCGTCAACGGCTTAAGAGACAACCAAGCAATTCCGCCAGTTTTACCCAACACAGCATATTGCGTGACAGCGGATTTTTCATCCTCTTCTTCGCCCTTTTTGGATGCGCGCATGCGGTCTCCGTCCTCATTGCGAGCTTTGATCAGGGCCACGTCAATCTTGCCTTGTGCCGGATCAGGAACACCTTTGACCAGCGCCCAATAAGTCTTTTTAACACCGCGTGTGGCAAAGAGTTTTCCTAATGACGCGGCAACGGCGCGGCGCTTGGCAACGACAATTACGCCCGATGTATCCCGATCCAACCGATGCACCAGCAATGGCCTCTCGCCCAATTCATGGGCAAGGCCCATCAGCAGGCCATCAAGATGGATGTTGGTTTTGGTGCCACCCTGAACCGCAAAGCCTGATGGCTTGTTCAACACATAAAGATCACGATCCTCGTGGATGATCATAGAGGCAAACAATGCACGTTCTTTTGGCGTCAGCGGCAACACGTCTTCTTTGGGCGCATCAGCGGGCCGTCGATCAAAATCCAAAGGTGGCACACGAATTTCCTGGCCTTGGACGACGCGCGAACTGGTTTTGGTGCGACCTGCCCCCACCCGCACTTGCCCGGTGCGGGTGAGCTTGTTGAGATAGGCAAATGTAACTTGCGGGAAGTGAATTTTAAACCACTTATCGAGCCTGATGCCATCTTCATCCGCGGATACTTCGTAGCGTTTGACCTCAGCACTCATGCCATAAAAACCTTAAAACCGAACATTACGGCAAGAAGCGAAAACACCACCGATGCTAGCGCATAGCCAAAAGCCGATGGCACCTCGCCCCGTTGCATCAAGCCAAAAAAATCTAACGAAAAAGCCGAGAACGTCGTAAATCCGCCGAGGATTCCTGTGGTTAAAAATAACCGCAAATTTGTGTCATCCGGCATTTTTGATCGCAAAAAGGCTGTGACCAAACCCATAATAAAGCAGCCCAAAATATTCACGATTAACGTGGCCCAAGGAAAGCCATCGCCCATCACCCGTGGTGCCACAAGGTTTACGCCATAGCGCGCCGATGAACCGATAGCACCACCCAAAGCCACCAGAAACAGCCCCATCACAGCCAACCTTTGCGATAGAAATATGCAAGCGGCAACACCGCTGACAATACCATCAACGCCAGAGCATAGGGATAACCCAAATCCCAATTGAGTTCGGGGATGATCTTAAAATTCATGCCATACATTGAAGCCACCAGCGTAGGCGGAAGAAACACCACCGATGCAATGGTGAAAATTTTGATGATGGCGTTTTGTTCAATCGAAATCATGCCCAACACAGCATCAAGCAGAAATGAAATTTTGCCGTTCAAAAAACCAGCATGGTCTGTCAATGAGGTGATGTCTCGTTGGGCCGTTTTCAAACGTGCTTTATTTTCTTTCACTTCCTTGGTCAATTTCATTTGATCGACAACGGCTTGCGCAAAGGCCAACATGCGCGAAATGGAAACCAAACTTTCGCGCATTTTGGAAGTGAAGTCCCCCTCTTCGCCCACCTTGCCGAGCATCACTTCAAGATTAACAGGCTTGCGCTTGCGCTTTTTCGGATCGACTTTGCGCAGGAACGAAGTGGAGAAAACCTGCTTTGACGTTTCCTCAACAATAGCGCCAACGCGTTCCAAATGATCGGCGGCGCGGTCAATCACCGCTTCAACCAAGCTGATATAAACCGCCCAGCCAGAAACACCCGTGACGTGGCGCATGGCTTGTTTCACATAAACTGGAAACGCTTGCGGGTGATGATAGCGCACGGTGATAAGCTGTGCGCCCTTTATGATAAATGTGACAGGCGAAGATTCTGGCCTGTCTTCTTCGCCGCGGCGAATGAGATTTGCCGTCATAAAGGTAGCGTCATTTTCTTGGTAAAGTCGGCTTGATGCTTCAATCTCGGCCAATTCGCCACGTGTGGGAATATCAAAGCCCAAAGCTTCTTCCACACGCTTTTCTTCTTCGTGGGAGGGTGAGACGAGATCAAGCCAAATTGCAGATTTCAACACAGAAGCGTCGACATCGTGAGGATGTTCGACCAAGCAGTTTTGAGCAATTCCATAAGCGTTGAGCATATTGCTTGCTTAACCTTATGCCGCAAGCAGTTGCAAGTGTGCTGATCAGAAGTTTAAGGGTGTTGGGTAAGATATATTATTTTACACGGTCGCGGATCGTGGTTTTTTTTGGCAGTAACAATACAATATTTCATGGCGAACATCTGCGCTTCTTGGCGCGTCGCCCGACCACTCACACCACAGGAGAGGTGATTGGCTGTCACCGGCACACCGCCAGTTGTGGCAATTGCTCTAAATTTATTTCCGGTCTTCAAAACTTCGCTTTTCATAACAGGGCAACTTTTGTGCACCATCTTAAATGCGAACGACGATGATGAAAACAAAACTTGGCTTACAATAATTGCCAAGCAAACTGCTGTCATTTTCTGTTTCATCCCAATATTGTAGTTGTTCATGTTTTTGCCCTGCTTTTGCCCAACCCAGTGGCAAGAATCTTGCCTGTCCTTGACATTAAGTGCATATCCACGCGATGCGACTTAAACAAAAGTAACAAAATTGACCAAACAAGCAATTCACATTATCGGCGCAGGCATGGCCGGATCAGAGGCCGCGTGGCAGGCAGCCGAGGCTGGCGCACACGTTATTTTGCATGAAATGCGTGGCCTGACCAAAACCGACGTTCACAAAACCGAAGATTTTGCCGAATTGGTGTGTTCCAACTCGTTCCGCAGCGATGACAAAGACAACAATGCTGTTGGCCTTTTGCATGAAGAAATGCGCATGGCAGGCTCGCTTATCATGGCGGTGGCTGAACAGCACAAGGTGCCAGCGGGTGGCGCTTTGGCGGTTGATCGTGATGGATTTGCTGCGGCCGTTACGGCGCGAATATCGGCCCATCCCAACATTACGATTGAACGGGGCGAAGTTGAAGCCATTCCGCCAGCTGAATGGGACAATGTGATTATCGCCACGGGGCCTCTAACGTCAATCAAACTGGCCAAGGCTATTGGCGCTTTAACTGGCGAAGATGATTTGGCATTCTTTGATGCGATTGCGCCTATTGTTTATCGCGAGTCGATTGATATGAGCAAAGCGTGGTTTCAATCGCGCTACGACAAGGTGGGGCCTGGTGGCACCGGCAAAGATTATATCAATTGCCCGCTTGATAAGGCCCAATATGAAACTTTTGTTTCAGCTTTGGTGAATGGTGATAAAACCGACTTTAAGGAATTTGAGACTTCGACACCTTATTTTGATGGCTGTTTGCCCATTGAAGTTATGGCTGAACGCGGGCCTGAAACATTGCGCCATGGCCCAATGAAACCCATGGGGCTAACCAATGCGCATAACCCAACAGTGAAAGCCTATGCCGTTGTTCAGCTGCGCCAAGACAATGCCCTTGGCACGTTGTATAATATTGTTGGGTTTCAAACCAAGTTGAAATATGCCGAACAGGTGAAGGTGTTTCAAACAATCCCGGGTTTAGAAAATGCCGAATTTGCAAGGCTTGGCGGGCTGCATCGCAACACTTTTCTCAATTCCCCCAAGCTGTTAGACAATCAACTTCGCTTAAAGTCTCAACCGCGGTTGCGCTTTGCGGGCCAGATTACCGGCGTTGAAGGCTATGTGGAAAGTGCTGCAATGGGCCTGATGGCGGGGCGGGCTGCTGCCTTGCAAAGCCGCGGGCTGTCGTTCACGCCACCGCCTGCAACCACGGCACATGGCGCATTGATCAACCACATTACCGGTGGGCATTTAGCAACAACCGACAATCGTTCGGCGCAATCATTCCAGCCCATGAATATCAATTTTGGCCTAATGCCATTGCCGGAAGTGGTACGGGAAAACGGACAAAAAATGAATTACAAGGATAAGGCCATCGCCCGTAAGCGGGCCTATACCAGCCGGGCAATGGCCGACTTCGGGTCTTGGTTACAGATTTCGAAGTAAACGAACACTTTCGAAAATTGAGTGTGAAGTCTGTTTTGTTGTCTGTGTGCAGGAGTGAGCCAATGAACGAAACTGACTGGTCAAAAGATGGCATTGTTGCCAGGCGTGAAAAATATTTCGCCGCATCTCAACGTGCCTTTGTGCCCTATAAAACGCCCACGATCTTCAAATCTGGGTCAATGCAATATCTTTGGGATGAAACTGGCAAAAAATATCTTGATCTTTTGGGCATGAATGTTTGCATTTCAGTTGGCCACGCCCACCCAAAAGTGACGCAAGCCGTTGAAGCGCAAATCAGAGAATTGCAACATGTCACCACCATGTTCTATCATCCTGTGCCTGCGCAATTTGCTGAAGAACTGGTCGCCAAAATGCCCAAAGGCTATGACTGGGTGGTTCATTTTACCAGCAGCGGCACAGAGGCCATAGACTTAGCTTTGGTAATGGCCCAGCACGCCACCGGAAATATCGATATGATTGCCCTGCGCAATGCCTATCATGGCGCCACAGTGGGCGCACAATCGCTGACGGGCATTGCCGGCTTTCGACACAATATTCCATTGCTTGGTGGCATGCACCATGTGGCCAACCCAGACCTTTATCGTGGTGTTTTTGGCGGGGATGTTGATGCCTATGTGGCCGAAGTTGAGGCCGTGATAAAACACTCCACTTCGGGCAAGTTGGCTGGTTTTATCGCTGAGCCAATCCAAGGATATGGCGGCATTGTGGAAACTTTGCCGGGCTATCTGAAGCGCGTGGCAGAATTGACACGCGCGCGCGGCGGCATTGTTATTATGGATGAAGTTCAATCTGGATTTGGGCGCACGGGCGATAATTTTTGGGCCTTTGAAGCCCACGACATTGTACCTGAAATTGTGGTTATGGCCAAAGGCATTGGCAACGGTTTCCCGTTGGGGGCCGTTGTTTCTCAACGCCACATTGCTGAAAAAATGGCGGGCAAGTTCACCTTTCATACTTATGGTGCAAGCCCGATGGCATGTGCTGCGGGGCGCGCCGTTCTTCAGGTAATTGAAGAAGAAAAGATGCAGGCCAATTCTGCCAAAAAGGGAGCAGCGTTGCGCAAAGTATTCGACCGCTTGCAACAGCGGTATGAAATTGTGGGTGATGTGCGCAGCCACGGATTGATGTTGGCTATTGAACTGGTCAAAGACCGCAAGAGTAAAACACCAGCACCTGAAATCACAGCCGACATCTTTGAAAAAACCCGAGACAATGGGCTGGTGATGAGCAAATCTGGGGCAAATCGTAACATCCTGCGCATGGTTCCGCCGATGTGCATTCAGGAAAGCGATATTGCCTTGGTCGAAGAAGCACTGGATCGCAGCTTTGCCAACTATTGATATTTACCTTGTAATCGCTTGCCTGATTGTTTTTGGCGCAGCAATTGTGCGCGGATTTTCTGGGTTTGGCTTTTCGCTGTTGGCAATTTCAGGATTGTCGCTACTTTATCCCTTGCAAGAAATATTGCCACCCATGCTGATGATGGAGCTGGCCGCAAGCATCAACTTGTTGCCAACGATTTGGAAAGACATTCATTGGCGATCTTTCTTTCCACTGTTCGCTGGCGCAATGATTGGCACACCCATTGGAATCTACGCTCTAAGTCATTTTTCGCCCGCTCCGATGCAGTTGGCCTTGGCGGTTTTCATGCTCATATCGGTCGGTTTGATGTGGATTGGCTATGGGCTGAAGTCGATGCCGAATTTGCCTGCCACATTGGCGGTAGGTGCGGCATCAGGCCTAGCCAATGGTGCATTTGGTATCGGCGGCCCGCCGGTTATTCTATTTTATTTTGCTTCACCTGCAGGCGCAGCGGCTGGCAGAGCATCACTCACCGCGTTCTTCTTAGCTATAGATGTGATCTGGCTCACCAACCCTACGGCCATCACCGGGCTTATTCATTGGAGCATGGCCATTCGAGCGGCATTCTATCTGCCCTTTTTGTTGGGTGGAATATGGATCGGCAATCACGCTTTTAAAGGCGTGGATGAAGCTAAGTTTCGCAAATCTGTGTTGTTGATTTTAATGGTTATGGCCTTGTTGATCGGCGCAAAAAGCATCGTTGCGATCATCTAAAGAAAAAGGCCCGAGATCACTCTCGGGCCTTTTGCTTTCAAATGTTAAATTCTCATTCTGCCGCAACGGGTGGCAGTTGTGACTTTTGTTGTTCTTCCAAGATCAACTTGTCGCGCTTGTCGGCAATGGCACGGAAGCGTGCAAGCATGCCGCCCGTTCCTGCTGGGATCAAACGACCCACAATCACGTTTTCTTTCAAGCCATCGAGTGTGTCGATCTTGCCTTGAACGGCAGCATCGGTGAGCACGCGGGTGGTTTCTTGGAACGAAGCCGCAGAGATGAACGAACGGGTTTGCAGCGAAGCTTTGGTGATGCCGAGAAGGACAGGTTGGCCCGAAGCGGGGCGCAAGCCTTCAGCAATCAACTTCACGTTTTCACGATCAAGCTCTTCACGATCCAACTGTTCGCCAACCAGCAATGTTGATTCACCATTGTCGGTGATTTCAACCTTTTGCAACATTTGGCGCACAATCACTTCGATGTGCTTATCGTTGATGCCCACACCTTGCAGACGATAAACTTCCTGAATTTCATTCACGAGGAATGCAGCAAGTTCTTCAACGCCTTTAATCGCCAAAATATCATGAGGTGCGGGGTTGCCGTCCATCAGATATTCGCCTTTTTCGATGAAGTCACCTTCCTGAACGGGCAAATGCTTGCCCTTCGGGATCAGATATTCAACGGCTTCAGCACTGTCTTCTTGTGGCACAATGCGAACGCGGCGCTTGTTTTTATAGTCGCGGCCAAATTCAATCTTGCCAGAGATTTCAGCAATCACGGCAGCATCCTTCGGACGACGGGCTTCAAACAGTTCAGCAACGCGTGGCAGACCGCCCGTAATGTCACGGGTTTTGCCGCTTTCCAGCGGGTTACGCGCCAGAACATCGCCAGCACCAATTCTTACACCAGGCTCAACCGACAAAATTGCATCAACGGAAAGCAGATAACGAGCTTCGCCGCCGCGTGGCAATTTTTTCACTTCGCCGTTGGCATCCTTGATCACAATGGCGGGCTTAAGGCCCGAACCACGTTGATTGGTGCGCCAATCGATGATCACACGGTTGGTGATGCCAGTTGCTTCGTCTGTTGCTTCGTTGACGGTGATACCATCAACAACATCTTCAAACGCCACAATGCCATCAACTTCGGCAAGTGCTGGACGGGTGAATGGATCCCATTCAGCAATACGCATGCCGCGTTTTACAGTGTCGCCGGTGTTGACCAAAAGCTTGGCACCATAACGCACCTTGTGGGTGGCTTTGTCATTGCCTTTGGCATCCTTCACCACGATTGTGGTATTGCGGCCCATAACCACAAGCTTGCCCGATGTGTCGGTCGCAACGTTTGGATTGCGAATTTCAATCGTGCCTTCTTGGGTTGATTCAGCAAAGCTTTCATCCACCACCTGAGCAACGCCACCAATGTGGAAGGTGCGCATGGTGAGCTGGGTTCCGGGTTCACCGATCGATTGAGCAGCAATAACACCCACGGCTTCACCCATATTCACAGGTGTGCCGCGCGCAAGATCGCGACCGTAGCAGGTTGCGCACACGCCGAACTTGGTTTCGCATGTCAACACAGAGCGAATGCGAATTTCAGCCAAGGCGGCTTTTTCGATTTTCTCAACATCAACTTCGAGAATTTCTTTGCCGGCATGAACGATGATTTCATTGGTCACTGGGTCCACCACATCCACAGCCGCCGTGCGGCCAAGAACGCGTTGTCCAAGCGAAATGATCACTTGGCCAGAGTCAATGATGGGGCGTGTGGTGATGAAGTTCTTTGAACCACAATCCACTTCCGAGATAATCGCGTCTTGGGCCACGTCCACCAAACGGCGGGTGAGGTAACCAGAGTTCGCGGTTTTCAAGGCCGTATCGGCCAAGCCCTTACGGGCACCGTGGGTTGAGTTAAAGTATTCAAGAACCGACAAGCCTTCTTTGAAGTTCGAGATGATCGGTGTTTCGATGATTTCGCCTGATGGCTTCGACATCAAACCACGCATCGCAGCCAGCTGACGCATTTGCGTTGGCGAACCACGAGCACCCGAATGGCTCATCATATAAATTGAGTTGATGGGCTTGGTGCGGCCTGTCACTGCATCTTTTTTAACCGATGAAATTTCAGACATCATTTCTTCAGCCACGGCTGCTGAACACTTGTTCCACGCATCCACAACCTTGTTGTATTTTTCGCCTTGGGTAATCAAACCATCAGCGAATTGTTGTTCAAATTCTTTGGCCAAAACGCGGGCTGAAGAAACCAAACGGTCTTTCGCCTTTGGAATAACCATGTCGTCTTTGCCGAAGGATATGCCGGCCTTATACGCATTGAGGAAGCCCAAGCCCATAATGCGATCAGCGAAAATAACCGCTTCTTTCTGGCCGCAATGACGATAGACAGAGTCAATCATCTTGGAAATTTCGCGCTTGGTCAAAAGCTTGTTGCATACGTCGTGGCTGATGTTTGTGGCGATTGGCAAAAGTTCACCAATCTTCATGCGGCCTGGTGTAGTATCCACAACGCGGTTGCGCGGTGAACCATCTGGGCCCATTTCACGAACGCGGGCTTTTACTTTTGCGTGAAGTGTAACAGCACCCGCAGCAAGAGCATGATCGATTTCAGCCATGCTGCCGAAAATCATGCCTTCGCCTGGTTCACTGTCTTGCATCAACGACAGATAGTAGAGGCCGAGCACGATATCTTGCGATGGCACGATGATCGGTTGGCCGTTGGCAGGATGCAACACGTTATTCGTTGCCATCATTAGAACACGGGCTTCTAACTGCGCTTCGAGCGACAGTGGAACGTGAACAGCCATTTGATCGCCGTCAAAGTCGGCATTGAAAGCAGTACACACCAGCGGATGAAGTTGAATGGCTTTGCCTTCAATCAACACCGGTTCAAACGCTTGAATGCCAAGGCGATGGAGCGTTGGCGCGCGGTTGAGCATGATGGGGTGTTCGCGGATAACCTCGTCGAGGATATCCCACACTTCGGGCTTTTCTTTTTCAACCAGTTTCTTGGCTTGCTTCACGGTGGAAGAAAGACCTTTGGCTTCAAGGCGTGAATAGATGAATGGCTTGAACAGTTCGAGCGCCATTTTCTTTGGCAGGCCGCACTGATGCAATTTCAATTCTGGGCCCACTACGATTACCGAGCGGCCTGAATAATCCACGCGCTTACCGAGCAAGTTTTGGCGGAAGCGACCCTGCTTGCCCTTGAGCATATCAGAGAGCGACTTCAACGGACGCTTGTTGGCGCCTGTGATGACGCGGCCACGGCGGCCGTTATCAAACAACGCATCAACAGATTCCTGCAACATCCGCTTTTCGTTACGCACGATAATATCTGGCGCACGAAGCTCGATCAAACGCTTCAAACGGTTGTTGCGGTTGATCACGCGGCGATAAAGATCGTTCAAATCGGACGTGGCAAAGCGGCCGCCATCCAGCGGCACAAGTGGCCGAAGTTCTGGCGGAATGACAGGCACAACGGTGAGGATCATCCAATCAGGGCGGTTGCCTGATTCAAGGAAATTCTCCACCAGCTTCAAACGCTTGGCCAATTTCTTTGGCTTCAATTCGCCAGTTGCTACTTTCAATTCTTCACGCAAGCTGATTTTCAACTGGTCAAGATTGATTGCTGTCAACATATCGCGAATAGCTTCAGCACCGATTGAAGCGGTGAATGAGTCTTCGCCATATTCTTCTTGGGCTTTAAGATATTCGTTTTCGCCCAAAAGTTGGTTCATCTTCAATGGGGTCAAGCCTGGCTCTACCACAATGTAGTTTTCGAAATAGAGAATGCGTTCAACATCCTTCAGCGTCATATCCAACAGGTTGGCGATGCGCGATGGAACTGATTTCAGGAACCAGATGTGAGCTACGGGTGCGGCCAACTCAATATGGCCCATGCGTTCGCGCCGCACCTTGGACAAGGTCACTTCAACGCCGCATTTTTCGCAAATGATGCCCTTATACTTCATGCGCTTATATTTGCCGCACAAGCATTCGTAATCCTTCACGGGGCCGAAAATGCGCGCGCAGAACAAGCCGTCACGTTCAGGTTTGAACGTGCGATAGTTGATGGTTTCGGGCTTTTTAATTTCACCGAAAGACCACGACAAAATTTTCTCAGGGCTGGCCACCGAGATGCGGATCTGGTCGAAAACCTGAACCGGCGTTGCCGGGTTGAAGACGTTCAGGAGATCTTGGTTCATGTGTCTGCTCCTTTTTTGCGGCCCAAAATGGGCTCGCGTGGATTAAGAATTGAGTGGCTCATAACAGTGGTTTCAAACTCGCGTTTGAAACTATTGTTGTGCGGTGTGTTCTTGCCCGTTTTGCAATTCAACGTTCAGGCCCAAAGACCGCATTTCCTTGACAAGCACGTTAAAGCTTTCAGGAATGCCGGTTTCAAAGGCATCGTCGCCGCGCACAATGGCTTCATAAACCTTTGTACGACCTGCAACGTCGTCTGACTTGACGGTGAGCATTTCTTGCAATGTGTAAGCTGCGCCATAGGCTTCCAGCGCCCAGACTTCCATTTCGCCGAAGCGTTGGCCGCCGAACTGGGCTTTGCCGCCCAATGGTTGCTGGGTTACCAGCGAGTATGGACCAATGGAGCGGGCGTGGATCTTGTCGTCCACCAAATGGTGAAGCTTCAAGATATAAATATAGCCCACAGTTACTTCACGGTCGAACACATCGCCGGTTTTGCCGTCATAGAGCTTGGTTTGGCCAGACGATGAAAGGCCAGCGTCGATCAACATTTTTGAAATGTCTTCTTCGCGTGCACCATCAAACACTGGCGTTGCAATGGAAATGCCCTTGCGCACAGAATGCGCAAACTCAATCACTGCTTGATCTTCCAAGGCATCAATTTCGGCGTTTTTGCCATAGATGCGTTGCAACTCTTCTTTCACCGGCTTCACTTTTTGTGACGTCGAATAAACTTCAAGAGCAGCACCAATCTTCTTGCCCATGCCAGCACAGGCCCAACCCAAATGGGTTTCCAAGATTTGGCCCACGTTCATGCGCGAAGGCACGCCCAATGGATTGAGCACAACGTCAACCGGTGTGCCGTCTTCCAAGTAAGGCATATCTTCTTGCGGAACGATGCGAGATACAACGCCCTTGTTGCCATGGCGACCGGCCATTTTATCGCCG
>JAYUHQ010000150.1:0-4936 GCA_043766895.1 Aestuariivirga sp. | reverse complement strand
TGTTGATCTTTCTCACAGCAAGGTGGTTTCAAATACGCCCAAGCCCGGCGAACAACCCATGATCTTGGATATGGAATGGGCCAAAGCCCGCGAAGCGTTTGAAGCAGATCCGCGCTTGAAAGCCGCAATCGCCAAGCGCGGCCTGAACAACGTGATTTGCACACCCAATTCAGCGGGCACTTTTCCAGGCGATGGATATGAGGGCAAGCGCATTCTCAAAGTGCCATGTTTTTCAAAAGACGATAAAGTGGCACCCGGCATGGCAAGGCCCATTGAAGGTTTGATGGGCATTGTTGATTCAGATACGGGCGCTGTTCTTGATGTGATTGACAATGGCCAAGTGCCCCTGCCCAAAATGGCTGATGGTTATGGCGAAAGATTACCAACACCTGCCCCACAAACCCACCCTATAACCATGGTGGCGCCAGAGGGGCCAAACATCGAACTTTCAGGCAATCTCAATATCAAATGGGCCAATTGGTCTATGCATGCCCGCGCCGACAAACGCGCCGGCGTTGTTTTGAACCTTGTGCGTTTTAACGATGGCAAAAAGCTGCGAGATATTGCCTATCAAATGAACATTGCCGAAATGTTCGTGCCCTATATGGATCCTGACCCCACGTGGAACTATCGCACCTTTATGGATGCCGGCGAATTTGGTTTGGGCTATTTAATCTCATCGCTAAAGCCCGGCGTTGATTGCCCGATCAATGCGATTATGGTTGACCTGACATTCCCCAACGATGTTGGCGGAACCTATACAAGGCCAAGCGCTTTGTGCCTGTTTGAGCGCGCCAACGGAGATCCTGCTTGGCGGCATTATTCTTCCGGTTCACGAAATGTTGTTGGCGTGGCACAAACAGAATTGGTGGTGCGGCACATCCCAACACTGGGCAATTATGATTATATCGTGGATTATGTGTTTTCACCCCAAGGCAACATTACCATGCGGGTGGGCGCCACGGGATTTGACGCCATAAAATCCACCACCGCCAAAGATATGGAAGACCCCGCCGCCGCTGAAGCAAGCCGCTATGGGGCACTAATTGCGCCCTATACAATTGCACCAAACCATGACCACTATTTTTCTTTCCGTCTCGATTTGGATGTGGATGGAACACAAAATGCGCTGGTTCGCGATACGATCGTTCCAAATAAAATCTCAGATAGCAAAACACGAACGTCGTTGTGGACCATGAAAACGGATCGTTATGCCGCCGAAGGGCCGATCAGCCCTGATCATATGTCTGCTGGCGAAAGTTGGCGCGTCATCAACCCCAACGAAAAAACTGGCCTAAAATATAATCCCAGTTATTGGCTTGAAACCCATCATCAGGCCACATCGGTGCTTGATCAGGCTGATCCGCCACAGCGCCGTGCTGGCTTTACTGCTTATTCATTGTGGGCCAGCCGCTATGCCGAAGGCGAAGATTGGGCGGCGGGGCTTTACCCAAATCTTTCAACAAAAGATGAAGGCCTGCCCGCTTTTGTGGCGCAAAAACGCAGCATCAACAATGAGGATTTGGTAATTTGGTATACCATGGGCTTCAGGCATGCGCCGCGGCCCGAAGATTTTCCGCTTCTACCCACATTCTGGCATGAAATGACACTTCGACCCGCTTTTTTCTTTGACAGAGACCCTTCGATGACCTTCAATCCCGGCCAATTGCAGCCACAAGGAAAAACTCCATGAAACTTCACGGCGATCTTCTTTCACCCTTCGTGCGCATGTGCATGGCAACCGCAATTGAAGCAGGAATTGAACCGCGCGTTCAATTGCTCAGTGCCAGTTTGAAGCCCCATGAAGTGAATGCGGCTTTGGCGGCACTTTCGCCCATTGGTAAAATTCCAATTCTTGAAACCGATCACGGCCACGCAATCTATGACAGCCGCGTTATCATGGAATATCTGTGCCATGTTTCAGGCAATAAAATCTTGCTGCCCGATGAAGGCAATCAACACTTTCATGTTTTAACAATGCTGGCTTTAGCCCAAGGCTTAGGCGATGCGGCGGTGGCTTCGCGGTATGAAACTTTTGCAAGGCCTGAAGCGCAGCGTTGGCCAGAGTTTGCCGAACGACTGAAGCTGCGGGTTAATGCCTGCCTCGATGAGCTTGAAAACAAGTGGCAAGACCATTTCAAAGATGTGACATTGGCAACAATCGCAACGGCGGTGGTGTTAAGTTATATTGATGTTCGACATGCGGCATTGAACTGGCGCAACAATCGTTCGAGCCTTGCCGCATTTCATGAAAAGTTCTTGAAGCGCGAAAGCATGATCAAAACGACTCCGAAAGTGTGATGACAGATTTTAAGGCGATCATATCGGGCGCAGGCCCGGCGGGGCTCAGTGCCGCGGTTTTATTGGCGCTTGATGGCGTGAAATGCGCCGTTATTGCGCCGCAGTTTGTTGATGACCCGCGCACCACAGCTTTGATGCAACCAGCAATTCGAATGTTAAAATTTGCAGGCGTTTGGCCGGGCGGTTTGCAAACCCATTGCGCGCCCTTGAAACAACTTCATCTGGTTGACGACACTGGCAATGTGATAACAGCGCCACGTGTTGAATTTTCAGCCGCTGAAATGAACTTGGAAGAATTTGGCTGGAATGTTCCGTTAGCCAAACTTGTTCCGGCATTGATGGCCCGCGCGTCTCAACTTGGTGTGAAATTTATCGAAGGCATTTCAACTCAAGCCAACGCCACCGAAAGTGAAATTACGATAACGACGGAAACTGGCCAAACACTTTCGGCCGAAGCGTTGCTGATCGCTGATGGTGCCAAATCAAAACTGCGCGAACTTCTCGGTTTTAGGGTTGAGACCGAACGATTTGATCAAATGGCTTTGGCCACAAGTTTTGAACATTCCGCCAGCCACGAAGATATCTCGACTGAGTTTCACAAAGGTGCTGGCCCGTTTACAACGGTTCCCCTGCCCGGCAATCGGTCAAGCTTGGTGTGGATGGAACGCCCGGCCCGCATGGCTGAACTAATAGCGCTAACAGACCGCCAACTGGCCATTGAAATTCAACTCGAAACACATGGCCTGTTGGGCAAAATCTCTAACATTGGCCCCCGCAAAACCTTCCAGATGCAAAGCCAGCGCGCCACTGCTTTTGCGGGCAACCGCTCACTTTTGATTGGTGAAGCGGCCCACGCATTGCCACCCATTGGTGCCCAAGGGCTAAATTTGTCCTTGCGTGATGCAGCCCAGGCAGCAGATTTGATAATCGGCGCAAAAGACGCAGGCACGAAAGCCATCTGTGCAGAATACAATGCTTTGCGCCGCGCAGATGTTGTGCCGCGCCAACACATGGTGGCCATGCTCAACCGGTCATTACTGGCAGGTTTACTGCCATTCAATTTGGTGCGGGCGGGCGGATTAAGCGCAATTGCAAATTTTCCGCCACTGCGCGGCTTGGCCATGCGCCAAGGTTTGGCACCCGCTTCTGGCCTGCCTTTTGCGATGCGATAGCACTTTTTGGCACTGTTTTAGTCGCCAAGCCTGCGAAACGACACTTGCAAAACCATAAACAAAAGGGCAATTTTGCACCATGAATATTCGTAACGAAGCTAAGTTCCATATTGGCCAAGTGGTGCGCCACAGGTTGTTCTCTTTCCGCGGCGTTATTTTTGATGTGGATCCGGTGTTCAACAATACCGAAGAATGGTGGAGCTCTATTCCCCCTGAAGTGCGACCATCAAAAGATCAGCCGTTTTATCACTTGCTGGCTGAAAATGATGATTCAGAATATGTGGCCTATGTTTCAGAGCAAAATTTATTGGTGGATGAAAACGATGATCCTATCCGTCATCCACAGATCAATGATTATTTTACGGGCTTTGACAAAAAGCAGCAGCGTTACACACTAAAAGCAAAGCGGGCACATTAACATGACCAAGAAATCTGCACTTATCGTTTGGGGTGGCTGGGAAGGCCACACGCCTGAACGATCAGCCAACGTTGTGCGTGAAATGTTGGAAGCCCATAATTTTGATGTGCGCGTTGAAACCTCCACCACTGCATTTGCAGATCCGGCAATCGCAGATTTAAACCTCATCGTGCCCATGATCACCATGTCGACCATTGGCAAAGAAGAAGTGGCACATTTATGTGATGTGGTTCGCGGCGGCGTGGGTCTTGGTGGCTTTCACGGCTTGATGTGCGATTCATTTCGCAACGAAACCGAATATCAGTTTATGACAGGCGGCCAGTGGGTTTCTCACCCCGGCAACATTATCGATTATCGTGTTAATATTGCCAAACCCAACGATCCGCTGATGCAAGGCATTGGTGATTTTGATTACACCTCTGAACAATATTATATGCATTATGATCCAGCAGTTGAAATTTTGGCAACCACAACATTTGATGGCACACATTGCGATTTCATCAAAGGCGTTGTGATGCCCGTTGTGTGGAAAAAGCGCTACGGCAAAGCCCGCGTTTTCTATTCAGCCTTGGGCCACGTTGCCGATGAATTTGCAGTGCCACAAATGAAAACAATTGTAGAGCGCGGGCTGCTGTGGGCTGCGCGATAGCGGCCGAGAAAATTATTCCGATTTTACTTCTTCAGCAACTGGGATGGAGTTCAGGTGTAGTCGCTCGCATCATTTTTGCTGCCTAAACAGCCATTCCCTTGCAGCTTTGATATAGAAGAATTTTCTGGCTGCTGCCATGTGATCAACCTTTGCAAAGGTCAGGAAAGTGATGTTTCCGCCTTTTCCGAGATAGCCATTGATCTGGTGGTTCAGCTTCTGCTGGTTGTCGAGTGGAAAAATCAGTCCAGCGTCAAATAGCTCGTTAGGCCGCGTGACCTTGGCACCTGCCTTTTCCCAGACGGGCACGCATTTTTCATTCCATGACGTCGATTTGTTGTCATCAGCACCCGTGATGATCAAAACATTCTGCTTTGCCAAATCGACAACATCGCTTGG
>JAYUHQ010000149.1:0-1815 GCA_043766895.1 Aestuariivirga sp. | reverse complement strand
GCAATGGCCACGCGCTGGCGTTGGCCACCTGAAAGTTTAACACCTCGTTCGCCAACATGGGCTTCCATGCCGCGGCGACCCATGGGGTCAACAAGGTTGTCAATGAATTCAGAAGCGTGGGCTTGGGCTGCGGCATCATCAATTTCGTGTTGGCTGGCATCTGGCCTGCCATAGCGAATGTTGTCACGCACCGCGCGGTGCAGCAATGACGTATCTTGGGTCACCACACCAATGGCAGCGCGCAGAGTTTCTTGGCTAACGTCTGCAATATTCTGATGATCGATGGAAATGACACCAGATCCAACATCGTAGAACCTTAGCAACAGATTTGCGATTGTGGATTTGCCAGCACCTGATCGGCCCACCAAACCCACTTTTTCGCCGGGCTTGATTTCTAAGTTAAGGCCCGCAATCACCTCGTGGCCGCGTTCAACAGCTTTGCCATAATTAAAGTGCAAATCGCGAAAGCTAATTTGGCCGCGCGGCACTGCAAGTGGTTTTGCATTTGGAATATCTTTCACGGCGTGTTGGCGTGCGATAACATCAACGCCATCTTTTACAACGCCAAAATCTTCAAACAGGCCAGCAATTTCCCATAACATCCAATGGGCCATGCCCAACATGCGGTATACCAGCCCCACTGAAAATGCGATTGCGCCTACGGTGATTGCACCTTTGGACCAAAGCCAGATGGCCATGGCGGCTGTGGCCGATAACACGCCGCCGTTTAAAGCATTCAACGCCATGTTCATTTTGGTGGCCACCCGCATGGAATTGTAAACACTTTGCAACATCCACGTCATGCCCTCTTTGGCATAATCATCTTCGCGGCTGGCGTGGGCGAAAAGTTTTACCGTAGGCATATTGGTATAAGTATCGACGATGCGGCCCGTGACCACAGACCGCATTTCGGCTTGAGCTTCAGACATCTTGCCCATGGTGGGCACGAAGTAGCGCATGGTGAAGCCGTAAAGAACAAGCCACAGCAGCATTGGAATGGCCAAGCGCCAATCATTTTGAACGAACGAAAACAGCGCGGTGGCCACGAACACGGCAACCCAAGAAATTACTTGGGTGAGTTTCATCACCACATCGCGCACACCCAAAGCTGATTGCATGACTTTGGTGGAAACGCGGCCAGCAAATTCATTATGGAAAAATTCCATCGATTGGCGCAGCATATAACGATGCGCCTGCCACCGGATGCGCATTGCAAAGTTGCCGCGCAGGCCTTGGTTTTCAACCGAGTCGCCCAGCATCGAAAGAGCGGGCTGGATGAGTAGAGAAAGTGCTCCGTAAAAAGCCAGCTCTTGCCAATGCTGCTGAAAAAATGTGGCTGGATCAGCTTTGCCCAGCATATCAATCAGGCGGCCAACAAAGGCGTAAATTCGCACTTCTATGATGGCAATGGCCACAGCAAATGCCAAGCCAACCGCCAACAGCGGCAAAAACGGCTGCGTGTAAAATCGAATAAAGCCCCAGGTGGTAGCCTGAGGCATTTCAGGTTCGGTAGACGGAAAACTATCCACCCGGCGTTCAAGCCAAGAGAAAAAATTATTCAACATGATTTTAATTCGTGAAATTTAATTTGGGCGCGGAAACTGGCGCCGTTTTACAGCACTGAGCAGGGACATGCACAGAACCTCTGTATATGAGAATTCTTATAAAGAGGGAAGGGGCTTGAAAATTTGCGCAAGTGGGTGCAGATTTTAACAGTCGTCAACAATTGAAAAGGAGGTGATCCCATGTCGAGTGAGTTCAACGCTACTGAAGCCCAGGCTATGCGGATTAATTCCGTTGGGGTAACCGCCTAAC
>JAYUHQ010000148.1:0-4998 GCA_043766895.1 Aestuariivirga sp. | reverse complement strand
AAACCAGCGACCAGCAACCGATCTTCAGCCCGAACAGCGGCAGCAAAATCTTCATAAGATGTGGCGTGAAGCATGGCTTCAATGGCCTTATCAATATGGGGGTCGGCGATGCCCGGGTAATTTCTGGTGCCCGTGGCGGTTTTGCCGTTAGAACCAAAATACAGCGTTTGTTCATTGCCAGGCGACAGGGAATTATACCACGCCACTGGGATCATATCATAATCATAGGTGGTTTGGAGTGATGCAAATTGTGAAGCATCCACCATTTTCACTTCAACTTTAATGCCGATTTGCTGCAACGTGCGCTGATAATGCAGGGCGATTTTTTCTTGATCTGCATTGGTGATGGTTATGGTGAAGGCCAGTTGTTCGCCAACTGCGTTCACCAAGCCGTTGTCTTTCACGCTCCAGCCCGCTTGGCCTAAAAGGTCTACGGCTTTGCGCAGCAATTTACGGTCACGTCCCGTGCCATCAGACACTGGCAAGGCATAGGAGCCATCCAGCATATCAGGGCGCAGGCCGCCTTTATCATCGCCCAAGATTTTCAATTCCGCAGCATCAGCGGCTTTGCCTTGAGAGGTTAAAGATGAGCCGCCATAATACCCATAGGTGCGCTTAAAGCTGTTGGAAAACAGATTGGCGTTGGCCCATTCAAAATCAAACGCATCCACCAAGGCTTCACGCACTTTGGCATCGGCAAAAATTTTGCGCCGCGTGTTGAAAGCCAAGCCCGTGGTGGGCGCTGGCGTGTGTTGTTCAACCTTTTCCAAGGTTACTTTAGCATCTGTAACGGCGGGAAATTTATAGCCCGTGTTCCAGCGCACAGGATCTGTTTCAATCCTTATATCAGCATCACCTTTTTTGAAGGCTTCAAAACCGGAATTAGCGTCTTTGTAATAATCAAAACGCAGCGTGTCGAAATTCCACAGGCCTTTGTTGAAGGCAACGTCTTTTCCCCAATAATCAACGTTCTTTTTCAAGGTGATGCTTTCGCCGGGTTTGATATCGCCAAAAACATAAGGGCCTGAGCCGATGAGGGGCATGATGGTTGATGCTTCAAAATCTTTGCCTGCCCATTGGGCTTTGGGCAAAATTGGCATCAGTCCCATGATCAAGGGTAATTCCAGATCGGCTTTCTGTTGGTGGAAAATAACCGTGTGGTCATCAGGCGTTTCCACCTTGCTGATTTTGGAATAATTGCTTTTGTAATTGGGTCGGCCATGGTCACGCAATGTTTCCATTGAAAATTGCACGTCTGCCGCGGTGACGGATGAGCCATCTGAAAATTTGGCTTGCGGCCTTATTTTGAAAGTGAACGTTTGGCGGTCATCCGATACATCGATGCTTTCTGCCAAAAGACCATAAAGCGAAAATGCCTCGGCATAGTTTCGGCCCATCAGACTTTCAAACACATAGGTGCGGGCACCTGTTGCGATATTTCCTTTGACGATGAAGGGGTTGACGCTGTCAAACGTGCCGGTGATGGCTTGCCGCAATGTGCCGCCTTGGGGCGCATCTGGGTTGGCATAAGGCAGGCTTTTATAATCATCTTTCAAAGCCGGATCGCCGTGCATGGCGATGCCCACATGGGGCGAGGCCAAGCTTGATGTTGCAAGAAGGCCAATAATAAAACCAGCGAAGGCAAGAGTGCGAATCTTTTTCATAGCGCTCATACTAGTCTCTATAAATGTGCAATCAAAGTGGAGGCGGTGATGGCCAAGGTGACTGGACTTTCGGGCAACGAAATTTATTGCTTGGCATTAAAAGACCTAAGCCCCGGCGAATTGGTGGTGGGCAACAGCGTCAATTCCATGGGCTTTTTGGGCTCGTTTGGCGCGGGCGTTCGTAATTTGTTGGGCGGAGAAGTGCCGCAAGTAACCCAAGCCATTTTTGATGGTCGCAACAACGCCTATAGTCGGATGGTTGCAGAGGCAGCGCGCGAAAAGGCATCGGGCATTGCGGGCGTTACAGGCGAGTTGCGCAATTTTCAGGGCAGCACTGAATTTTTGTTCGTGGGTTCCTGCGTTCATGCCAAAACGTGGGGCGGCGGATTTTTCACCAGTGCGGGCAGTGCACAAGAACTTTATTGCCATATGGATGCGGGCTATCAACCAGTGTCCCACGCCTTTGGCAACATCGCCTATTCTATGGGAATTGGCGGGGGCTTTCTGGGCGCGTTAAAAACTTTGGGGCGTGGCGAGATTAAAGAATATTCTGATATTTTCAACCACACGCGGCATTTTGCGTTGGATCGTTTGGTGGGGCAGGCCCGCGCCGATAAAGCCAATTCCGTGGTGGGCATTCGCACCACAATTTTGCCATGGCATTCGCTGCATGAAATGGTGATGACGGGCACGGCCTCACGCAACCCCAATCTGCCGCCCGAGTGTGATGCTAATCCGGTGACCAGTGATATGACTGGCGAAGAGTTATGGGCCATGAGCAGCCTTGGCT
Organism: Aestuariivirga sp.; assembly: GCA_043766895.1. Taxonomy (GTDB): domain Bacteria; phylum Pseudomonadota; class Alphaproteobacteria; order Rhizobiales; family Aestuariivirgaceae; genus Aestuariivirga. The sequence goes on along the minus strand of JAYUHQ010000148.1, from coordinate 2,544 downwards.
ATGCGCCCGTTAAGTTGCTGATGTCGACATCGATTTATTCTTTGGGTTTTGTGGGCGGCTTTATGGCAGCCTTCAAATCGTTGGCGCAGGGTGAAGTGAACGAACTTACAACGCTGATCCATGATGCCCGTGAAATTGCCATTGATCGGATCAAACGCGAAGCAGACGCGCTTAGCGCTGAAGATGTGGTGGGCGTTAAAACTTATATTCAAGAAGTGGGCAATGGCTTGGTGGAATTTATGGCCATAGGCACCGCCATTAAAAAGTGGCCGGGCATGGGCACGCAATCGCAAGCCTTGCCTGTGCACGCGATGGTGAGCGAGAAAGACACGTGGATTGATGGTGACTTTGGTTTCAGTTTAGATCGGGCAAAATAAGATCTGACGGCAGAGTTTTTGCGTAAGCCCAGCATGAGCAAATTCATAATCATCGGAACATCGGGCATTGGCGGAGCTTTGGCGCGGCAATTGCACGCGCAGGGTAAACAGCTTCACCTTATTTCACGCAAGCAAACGCCGCTTGCGGATGAACTGGGCGCATCGTTTGCAATCGCAGATGTGCAAGACAAGGCGGCGTTGGATGCGGCCATTGTTGCGGCGGGGCCAGCCGTAGAAGGATTGGCCTATTGTGCGGGCACTATAAATTTAAAGCCTGTGCATCGGTTGACGGATGCGGATGCCATTCGCGATTTTGAAGTTAATGCCTTGGGGGCTTTTCGCGCGGTGCAAGCCGCCTTGCCATTGTTGAAAGCATCGGCGGAAAAAACGGCTTCCATTGTTCTGTTCTCAACCGTGGCGGTGCAACAGGGGTTTGCAGCGCATGCTTCGGTGGCCATGGCCAAGGGAGCCGTTGAAGGATTGACACGATCACTGGCAGCAGAACTGGCACCTAAAATTCGGGTTAATGCCATAGCACCTTCTCTCACCCGAACACCGTTGGCCCAAGGGTTCACCCAAAACGAAGCAACGGCTGCCGCTCTTGCTGGCATGCACCCATTGCAGCGGTTGGGAGAGGCTGATGATGTGGCAAGTTTGGCGACGTTTTTGCTGGGGGCGGAATCGGGTTGGATTACGGGCCAAGTGATTGGTGTGGATGGTGGCCGTTCAAGCCTTCGCACCAAAGGTTGATATGCGCGGCATTGCAAAATCCAACCTTCCCACCAAGGCTTGCGCCACGTGCGGCAAGCCCTTTACCTGGCGCAAGAAGTGGGAAAAGGTGTGGGACGATGTTAAATATTGCTCTGACAAATGCCGCGGCTTGAAAAGTAACAAACAAAGTTCCAAATAGATGCAAAGGATGCATCATGGAAATTGGACTTTATACATTCGCTGATGTGGCGGCCGGCCACCCTGAGCTTGCGGGCCAGCGTTTGCGCAATTTAGTTGAAGAAATGGAATTGGCAGATCAAGCAGGGCTTGATGTGTTTGCCGTAGGTGAACACCACCGGGCCGATTATGCTGTATCTTCCCCCGCTGTTGCTTTGGCCGCAGGTGCAGCGCGCACCAAGAAGATAAAGCTTTCAAGCGCGGTTACGGTTTTATCGTCTGATGATCCTGTGCGGGTTTTCCAACAATTTGCCACTGTTGATGGCATTTCAAACGGACGGGCTGAAATTATGGCCGGGCGGGGTTCCTTCATCGAAAGCTATTCGCTGTTTGGTTATGATCTGGATGATTATGATGCGTTGTTTTCTGAAAAGCTTGATCTGTTGATGAAGCTGCGTGCGGCGGAGCGGATTACTTGGAGGGGATCACTTCGGCCTTCGCTGAACAATGCTGGAATTTACCCACGCCCCGAACAAAAGAAAATGCCAATTTGGATTGCGGTTTGTGGAACGCCAGATTCTGCTGTGCGGGCGGCAACGTTGGATATTCCCATGGCGCTGGCCATTATTGGGGGCGACCCCAAACGGTTTTCACCCTTCTTTGAACTTTATCGGCAAAGCCACGCCAAGGCTGGACATGACCCAAAGAACATTCAGCTGAGCTTGAATATGCATGGTTTTGTTTCATCGAGCACAGACCACGCCAAAGCAATTTATAGCGCGGCCCACCTTGAGGTCATGAACCGCATTGGCCGCGAACGCGGCTGGGGGCCGCAAGGCATGGCGCATTTTGAACAGGCCGCCTCTGCCAATGGCAATCTTGTCATCGGCGATGCTGCTCGCGTGACTGACAGGATTTTGGAATTGCATGAGGTTTTTGGCAACACGCGCATTTTGATACAAATGGCCATTGGCACTGTGCCGCATGCTGAACAACTAAAAGCCATTGAAATTATGGGCAGCAAAGTGGCACCTGCCGTGAGAAAGGCATTAGCATGACACTTCCCCATATTCCTGATCCTATTATTGGCGACAAAGCCAGCGTGGACGCGATTGAACACATCATTGTGCCGCGCATGCGCGACATTGGAGCATTTGAAGTGCATCGCGCATTGCCTGCGGCTGAACGCCAAATGATTGGGCCGTTTATTTTCTTTGACAGGTTTGGCCCGGTGATGATGAAGGCGGGGCAGGGCATGGATGTTCGGCCCCACCCGCAT
>JAYUHQ010000147.1:0-13218 GCA_043766895.1 Aestuariivirga sp. | reverse complement strand
GCGATTTTTCACGCTGCGCAATGGCGCATTTAAAGACCCCAAATCTTACTTTCATCGCTATGCATCTTTAAGTGATGCAGAAGCCAGAAACATCGCTACGCGAATTTGGGAAACCATAAATTTAGTGAACCTGCGCGAAAATATTATTCCCACGCGCCCACGCGCAGATTTGGTTTTGCGCAAAGGGTCAGATCATAAAGTGCGATCAGTATTTTTGCGGAAGCTGTAAACTTTCGTTCGCATTGTCATTGCCCGTTTGGAAAGAAGCAGCAAATCTTGCTTTGATCTTTTTAACCAGAGTGTCGCGCACATCGCGATAGGCATCCAATATTTGGGCGCGGCTGCCGTGGGTTTGAGATGGGTCTGAAATTTTCCAGTTTTCAATGTCCAAGGCCAAACTGGTGCCAAGTTCTTTGGCCTTGTTTTCAGCTTCAGGGGAAAGTGTAATCAACACGTCGAAAACAGAATCTTCTAAATCTTCAAAGCTGTGTGGCCTGTGGGTTTTGATATCAATGCCAATCTCGTCCATCACCATTCCCACAAATGGATCAGGGTCGCCCGCAGCGATGCCGGCTGAGGCCACATAGATTTTATGGCCGCAATAATGGTGCAATATCGCAGCAGCCATGGGCGAGCGAATTGCATTCAACGTACATACAAATAAAACAGCGCTGGGCAATTTGGCATTCATTTAGCCAGCCCTCGCAGTGAGCGCACATACCAATGTAAACAGCCTTCGTGCCGTATCAAAATCCATTTCAATTTTACCTTTGAAACGCGTCTGCAAGGTTTCGCTTCCCTCGTTGTGAATGGCACGACGCGCCATATCAATTGCCTCTATGGCTTGTGGGTTCGACGCTTTAACCGCCACATTGTAGCTGTCACAGATCTGAAAATAGTCTTTGACCACGCGGCGAAACGGGCCAAGGCTAAGCCCAAAAATATGCAACACTTCATCAGACGTGTTGGAAATTTGAAAAACCAGCCGCTGGTCTTGCGAGGTTAAATGCAGTTTGTATGGCCCTTTAGAGCCACTGCTCAAGGTGAAATGGTTAACTTCAATGAGGTCGTGGATGGCCAAATCGCGTTCGTGTTGCAGGCCGCTGTTGATGGATGCGGCTAGATTTTCATCAATCGTAACGTCAATCAATCTTTCGCTCGAGATCAGCACGATCAATTCACATGCTTTGGAATTAAATCTGTGCCCCAGGTGCCACCCAAATCTGCCAGCGTTGCATTGATGCAGGTGACGTTCAGTTTAATTTGAATGCCCACCGAAAAATTTAAGGTGATGGTTCCCGATAGTTCATCGGCCTTTTCAAAAGTGATCGCCAACAAAGACAGCACGGCATCTTTGTCGGCCCTTTCAAGGCCTGTTGATTTCACGCTTGTTACATCATCAAAATGCAGGCCTGCACGGCGGCGTTGTTTTTCTGCCACTGCGTCCCATGCAAAGCGATTGGCCACCAAGGCAAAGCGCCGCCGCTTTTTATCAAAGCTTAGATCAGCGCGCTTCATCAGAGCGTCTTGCATTTGCGCTGAAATCACCGCCAAATCAGCTTCGTCGGCCGCAGTTAATCGCAGCATGAATTAGGCCCCTGCAATCCTGGAAACGTCAGCACCCACAGCAGACAACTTGCCTTCGAGATCTTCAAAACCACGATCTAAATGATAAACCCGGTGGAGCATCGTTTCGCCTTCCGCAGCCAATGCCGCGATGACCAGCGACACTGATGCGCGCAAATCTGTGGCCATCACATCAGCGCCCATTAATTTTGCAACGCCACGAACTTCGGCCATATCGCCATGAAGATGAATATCAGCGCCAAGACGCACCAATTCTTGAACATGCATAAAACGGTTTTCGAAAATGGTTTCCCGAATGTGGCTTTTGCCTTTGGCCATGGTCATCAATCCCATGAACTGGGCTTGTAGATCGGTTGGAAAGCCGGGGTAAGGATCAGTGGTTACATCAACCGGCAAAATGGCAGAGCCATTGCGCTTAATTCGCATGCCTTCATTGGTGCTGGTTACATCAAGGCCAGCGCGGCGCATTGTCAGGATAACATCTTCAAGGGTATCCGCGCGGGCGCCACGCAAGGTTACATCGCCACCCGCCATGCCCACGGCCATGGCATAAGTGCCAGCTTCAATGCGATCTGCAACAACGGTGTGTTCGGTTCCATGAAGGCTGGTGACACCCGTTATGTTGAGCGTGCGGGTGCCGATGCCTTCAATCTTGGCACCCATTTTTACCAAGCATTCGGCCACATCGGTGATTTCAGGTTCCATTGCGGCATTTTCAATTGTTGTGTCTCCTCGCGCCAGAACAGCTGCCATCACCGCAGCATGGGTTGCCCCCACAGACACTTTGGCAAAAGAAATATGCCCGCCCTTCAGGCCGCCTTTGGCTTTGGCCAGAACATAGCCCTGCTCAATCACACATTCAGCACCCAATTTTTCAAAGGCTTGAATGTGCATATCCACGGGCCTTGTGCCAATGGCACAGCCGCCGGGTAGCGAAACTTTTGCTTCGCCCATGCGCGCAATCAATGGGCCTAACACCCAGAAAGACGCGCGCATCTTCGACACAAGTTCATAAGGTGCTGTTGTATCGACAATGGTTTTGGCTGAGATTTTCAGGGTTTCGCCCGCAGCGCCCAATTGGCCCACGCGTTTTCCAGCGGTGGTAATATCAACACCATGGTTTTGCAAAATGCGTTGCAGGCGCTGTGCGTCAACAAGGCGTGGAACATTATGCAATGTTACCGTTTCTGGTGTCAGCAAGGGCACAATCATCAAGGGCAAGGCCGCGTTTTTAGCGCCCGAAATATCAATCACGCCGCTTAATTTATTGCCACCGCGTATGCGGATACGATCCATCTTATATTCCTCATCAAAATCTTAGGTGTAACAAGCACAGATGGCCCGATTGCGGCAACCTGAAATTCAATTGCGTTTAGGGCTTGGTGTTTTTGGCCAATTCAAGCCGATATGGGCTTGCCGGGTATGTGCCCAGCAATTTTGTAAAGGATGTGAAAAAGGCCAGCTCTTCCAATGCCAGTTTCAGCGGCCTGTCTTCAGGGTGGCCTTCCACATCGGCATAAAACTGCGTGGCCGAAAATTGGCCTTCAATTTGGTAAGATTCAAGCTTGGTCATATTAACGCCATTGGTGGCAAAACCGCCCATGGCTTTATACAATGCCGCCGGCACGTTGCGCACACGAAACACCAAACTCGTCATGTTTGGCCCGTTGCCGGGCTTTATAACCTGGTGCTTTTTTGACAAAATAACAAAACGCGTGGTGTTGTGGGTTTCGTCTTCAATATTTTTGATAGCAATGTCCAAGCCATAGATTTCAGCGGCCAGTTTTGTGGCAATTGCAGCGCTGGTTTTGTCTTGGCTTTCTGAAAGTTCGCGCGCCGCACCTGCTGTATCAGCAGCGACAATCGGTTTCAGCTTATTGGCCTTAATAACCTTGCGGCATTGGCCCAAAGCATGAACATGGCTGTGAACGGTTTTGATGTCTCCAAGTTTTGCGCCCGGCACCAAAAGAAGATGAAATTCAATGCGCAAGAAATGTTCGCCCACAATCGACAAACCTGAATCTGGCAACAGATGGTGCACATCGGCCACACGGCCAGCAGTCGTGTTTTCAATGGCAATCATGGCCAGATCAGCCTTGCCATCTTTGACGGCTTGAAAGGCATCTTCAAATGTGTGACAGGGCAATGGCTCAAAGTCTGGTCGGGCCTCAAGGCAGGCGATATGGGAATTGGCCCCAGGCTCTCCCTGATAAGCAATTTTCGGTTTCATGACTTAAGCCTTCAATATGCGGCGCGCCGCCTCTAAATCCTGAGGCGTATCAACACTTAAAGGGGCTGTGTCAACCTTGACCACAGCAAGCCGCAAGCCATGATCCAATGCGCGAAACTGTTCCAAGCCGTGTGCGTTTTCGCGCGCGCTGGGCTTTAATGCTGCAAGCTTTTCGAGGCTTGCACGGCGGTAGGCATAAACACCAATGTGTTGCCAAGCGGGCAGTGGTTGGATTGCGGTTGAAAAATCGCGGGCATAAGCCACTTCGCGTTCGCCATCCAAAGGGGCCACAACTTTTACCTTGGATTGGTCATCATGCTGCAAGGGGGCGGCCAGCGTTGCCACTTCCACATCAGCGTTGGTCAAACCCGCCAAGCAGCGGCGCAACGATAAAACCTCTATATCTGGTAAATAGCACGGCAGGTTTACAACAAAATCGTAATGGCGTGCCGGATCGCGCAGGGCCAAAACCGCGGCGATTTGGTCAAGCTCGGCAACCGCATTCATGGGCGACACCAAACCATCACCGCCACCTGCTCTGACTGCCTCAACAATTTGATTTTCTGCGGCGGCCACCAGCACATGGCCAATATTGGCGCGTTCGGCTGTTCGCAACGCATGCACCACCAGCGGTTGACCGTTGATATTGGCCATGGGCCTGCCGGGAAGGCTTTTACAAACCATGCGCGCGGTGATGACAATTATTGTATTTTCGAATTCGATCATGGGTTTGAAACTTCGATTCCAAGGGGGCGCGGCAAATTGGCGTGGTTTCTTATAATTATTGCAGGGTGATTGTGAAACCACTAGTTTGCGGCCGGATTGTAATTTCTAGCGAGGGCATGCCTTTTCATGGTTCATATTGAGCGGAATAAGATTTTTGGCGCAGTTTTGGGCACCGGTCTTCTGGTATTTGCACTTAAAATTGTGGGCGGCGGCTTGTTCCATGACGAAGCGCCTGAAAAGGCAGGCTTTGCCATTGCGGTTGCCACGGCCCAAACAGCCGATGCCAAGCCTGCGGCTGATGCCCCGGTTGTTTCGCTGGCAGTGTTGTTGACCAAGGCCGACAAAGATAAAGGCATGGCCACAGCAAAAGCCTGTTTGGCTTGCCATAGCGTCGACAAAGGCGGTGCCAATAAAGTTGGGCCGCATTTGTGGGATGTTGTTGGCCGCCCGATGGGCACTGCAGAAGGCTTTGCCTATTCTGAAGGTTTCAAGGCCATGGCCGGCAAGAACTGGGGCTATGATGAATTGAACACATGGCTGACGGCGCCCAAGGAATATATCAAAGGCACAAAGATGGCTTATGCGGGCATATCAAAGGCTGAAGATCGGATAAACGTTCTGGCCTATCTTGCGTCCCTTTCAGATTCGCCAAAGCCTTTCCCAAAACCATAAGCTTTAGGCCTTGATGACAAACACCGATGGCGAAGCGATCGGTGTTTTTTTATGTGTTCAACTGCGTTAGGCTGGTTCGAATCAATTCTGGGGCTGTCAATGATCAATCGCCGTTTGTTCCTACAGCTAGCCGGGCTTTCGCCCCTATTTCGCTTTGTGCCCGCACAAGCTGATGATCTGCAATTCAAACATGCGATTTCTTTATTTGATGATGTTAAATATCCGCCCACCTTCAAAAGCTTTGATTATGTCAATACAGCTGCTCCCAAGGGCGGGATATTGCGCCTGCCGTTTTCTCGTGATTTTGACAGCTTAAACCCATACACAATCAACGGGAACCCTCCTCCTGTTTCCGTGCATGACACGCTTATGGTTCCCTCACTCGACGAGCCTGCCACCATGTATGGTTTGATTGCTGAAAGCATCGCTTACCCCCCTGATAAATCAAAAGTGGTTTTCAAGATACGAAAAGAAGCGCGCTTTCATGATGGCAAGCCCGTTACGGCGGAAGACATTATGTTTAGTTTGCAAACGGTAAAAGCAAACTTGCCTACCTCTGCCGCCTATTACAAAAACGTGCAAAAAGTAGAACAGACTGGCGAAAACGAAGTGACATTCTTTTTCAGCGAAAAGAACAACCGCGAATTGCCGAGCATTGTGGCTGAACTTCCTATTTTGCCAAAACATTGGTGGATGGATAAAGATCCGTCTGGCAAAGCGCGTGACACCAATGTGGGTTCATTGGAAATTCCATTGGGCTCCGGACCTTATAAAATCAGAGAAGCCAAGCCCGGAGCATCCATCACGCTAGAACGCGTGAAAGATTATTGGGCGGCAGACCTTCCCTGCAACCTCGGCGCAAATAATTTTGATGAATTGCGCTATCTCTATTTTGCATCGCCACTTGTGGCTTTTGAAGGTTTCAAAGGCAATCAATATGATGTGCAGATTGAAGCCAGCTCTAAACAATGGGCCACGGGCTATGATTTTCCGGCGGTTAAAGAGGGGCGCGTTGTGAAAGAACTTGTGCCGCGCAAAACCACCCAAGGCATGCAGGGCTATGTGATCAACACAAGGCGCGACAAATTCAAAGATGTGCGTGTGCGCCAAGCGTTGAATTTGGCCTTTGATTTTGAATGGTCCAATACCAACTTGTTCTTCGGGCAATATACGCGCAGCCGCAGTTTTTTTAATAACTCCGTTCTGGAAGCCAAGGGCTTGCCCACACCTGAAGAATTAGAGTTGCTGAACCCGTTGAAAGACCAACTTCCGCCTGAAGTGTTCACCACGGAATATTCCAACCCAACGAATCCTGACGCAGGCGCACGGCGCAAAAATTTGCGCTTAGCAACGAAGCTTTTGGTAGATGCAGGATGGAACCCCATCGCTGAAGGTGGCAAGAATATTTTGAAAAATGCCAAAGGCGAAATTCTAAGTCTTGAATTTACGCTGGATAGCCCTTTGTTTGAGCGTATTTCACTTCCCTATAAAGAACAGTTGGAGCTTTTAGGTTTTGTCGTCACTTTGCGCACTTTGGATGATGCGCAGGTTGAGAAGCTGAAAGAAACTTATGATTACGACATCATTGTTCACAGTTATGGCCAAACAGAATCTCCGGGCAACGAACAACGGTTCTTCTGGGGATCAGACGAGGCCGATAAAAAAGGCTCGAAAAACTACGCGGGTATCAAAAGCCCGGCCATTGATGCGTTGATTGAAAAGCTCATTTTTGCAAAAGATCGCAAAGCCCTCATCACAGCCACGCATGCTTTAGACCGCGCGTTGATTTGGGGCTATTATCTTATTCCGCAATGGTATGCGCCTTTTGAACGGGTGGCTGCGTGGAATCGTTTTGGCAAGCCAGATAAAAAGCCAGATTATGCCCTTGGCATGCCTGCCACATGGTGGTTTGACGAGGCCAAGGCCAAGAAGATTTCGGGCTAAATGGGCTCTTATATTCTCAAGCGCATAATGTTGATGATCCCCACTTTGCTGGGGGTTTTGGCGCTGACATTTTTGGTTACACAATTTGTGCCCGGCGGGCCCATCGAACAGTTGATTTCAAAGCTTCAAAACACCGAGCAGGGCGACGCTAAATTGAACGGTGGCACTGAAAATATTGGCAGCCAAAATGAAAACTCAACCTATCGCGGCGCCAAAGGCATCGACAAAGACATTATCAAAAAGTGGGAAAAGCAATTTGGCTTTGATAAGCCACCCTTGCAACGCTTTGGCGAAATGGTTTCAAACTATTTGCGCTTTGATTTTGGCGATAGCTATTTTCAATCCAAACCCGTGGTGAATCTCATTCTTGAAAAACTGCCTGTGTCAATTTCGCTGGGCTTGTGGATTTTGATTATTTCATACGCGGTTTCAATTCCGCTGGGCATTCGCAAAGCTGTGAAGGAAGGCACCAAATTTGATATCTGGACATCGGCTGTTATCAGCATTGGTTATGCCATACCCAGTTTTGTGTTTGCGATATTTCTCATCATTTTGTTTGCTGGCGGCAGCTATTACAATTTCTTCCCGTTGCGCCTTCTCACGTCGGATAATTTTTCTGATCTAAGCTGGTTTGGAAAATTGAAAGACTATGCGTGGCACCTGGTTTTGCCTTTAACAGCCATGGGCGTTGGCAGCTTTGCCACAATGACTCTGTTGACCAAAAACTCTTTCCTTGATGAAATTCGCAAACAATATGTTGTAACGGCCCGCGCCAAGGGGTTGAGTGAATCGCGTGTGCTTTATGGCCATGTGTTTCGCAACGCGATGCTGTTGGTTATCAGTGGGTTTCCGGCGGCTTTTCTGCATGCGTTTTTCACGGGGTCTTTGTTGATTGAGCAAGTTTTCTCTCTCGATGGTTTGGGCTACCTGACCTATAAATCAGCAGTGAACCGAGATTATGCCGTAGTGTTTGCCGCACTTTATGTGTTCACCCTGATTGGCTTGCTGATCGCACTGTTGAGTGATTTGATTTATACGTGGATTGACCCGCGCATTGATTTTGAGGCCCGAGACGTTTGATCGTGAAGCTTTCCCCCCTCAATCAGCGCCGCTTTGATTTGTTCCGCAAGAATGCTCGCGGCTTTTGGGCTTTTTGGTTGTTTACAATTTTGTTTTTGGTTTCACTGTTTGCGCCGCTTATCGCCAATGATCGGCCCATGCTGGCATCATATAAGGGGGAATTGTTATTTCCGCTTTGGAAAGATTATCCGGAAGCAAAATTTGGTGGCTTTCTGGCCAAAACGAATTTTCGTGATCCCGTAAACCTCGATGAAATTAACGCCAATGGTTGGATGCTGTGGCCCTTGGTGCATTATTCATACAACACCGTGAACACGGAAATTCCAACACCCGCCCCTTCAAGGCCTGCGTTTTTGCTCAACCGTGATGAAGCTTGCGTCAAATATCCACTCAAGGCCCAAGACCCGGCTTGTGCGGCGGGCAACATGAATTGGTTGGGCACCGACGATCAAGGCCGCGATGTGGTGGCACGTTTAATCTATGGCTATCGCATTTCAGTGGCGTTTGGATTGCTGCTGACGTTTTTCTCATCTGTCATCGGCATTACGGCAGGTGCAGTGCAAGGCTATTTTGGTGGCTGGACAGATTTGCTGATGCAGCGCTTTATTGATGTGTGGGCCTCTATGCCCACGCTTTATCTGTTGATCATTTTGGGTGCATTCATCGCACCAAGTTTCTGGCTGTTGCTGGGCATTTTGGTTTTATTTTCATGGACAAGTTTGGTGCATTTAATTCGCGCCGAATTTCTGCGGGCGCGGAACTTTGAATATGTGCGCGCGGCGCGTGCCTTGGGGCTTTCGAACATCAAAATTATGTATAAGCACGTTTTGCCCAACGCCATGATTTCGGCTGTTACGTTTATGCCGTTTTTGATTGCGGGTTCCGTGACAACCCTTACGGCATTGGATTATTTGGGCTTTGGCTTGCCACCCGGATCGCCTTCTCTGGGTGAATTGGTGGCGCAAGGCAAAAACAATATCCAAGCGCCTTGGCTTGGCTTTACGATATTCTTTTTGCTTTCTGGCCTGCTCACCATGTTGGTATTCATCGGCGAAGGCGTGCGTGATGCCCTTGATCCACGAAAGACGTTTTCATGAGTGGCCCCTTGCTTGATGTCAAAGCGCTTAGCGTTGCTTTTGGCAAAACCACTGTTGTTGACCGCGTGAGCTTCACACTCGCCAAAGGCGAGACATTGGCATTGGTGGGAGAATCGGGTTCAGGCAAATCTGTCACGGCACTTTCCATTTTAAAGTTGCTCAGCTACCCGCCTGCGTCGCATCCCACAGGCGAAATAATATTCAACGGCAAGGATTTGCTCAAAGCCTCTGAACCAGAACTTCGTGCCGTTCGCGGGCGCGCCGTTACCATGATTTTCCAAGAGCCAATGACATCGCTTAACCCCTTGCACACGGTTCAAAAGCAAATCGGTGAAATTTTGGAATTGCACCAGGGTTTGCGTGGGCTGCCGCAACGCCAACGCATCGTGGAACTTTTGGAAAAAGTGGGAATACGCGACGCAGCCACAAGGCTTGAAGATTATCCACACCAGCTTTCAGGCGGGCAACGCCAACGTGTAATGATCGCCATGGCGCTGGCCAATAAGCCAGATTTACTCATCGCTGATGAACCCACCACGGCGCTTGATGTAACGGTGCAAGCCCAGATTTTAAAACTGCTGAAAGACCTGCAAAAAGAATTTGGCATGGCGCTTTTGTTGATCACCCATGATTTGGGCATCGTGCGCAACATGGCCGACAAGGTTTGCGTGATGCAGCACGGTTTGATTGTTGAACAAGGTGACGCCAAAACAGTTTTTGCTCAGCCCCACCATGATTATACAAAAATGTTGCTCAGCGCCGAACCCAAGGGCAAGCCACCCGCAATAAAAGCAAACGCTGACGTTGTTTTGACGGCAAAAAACTTAAAAGTTTGGTATCCAATCAGACGTGGCTTTTTCAAACGTCTAACAGGCCATGTGAAAGCTGTGGACGGTTTGGATTTTGAACTGAAGGCAGGCCAAACGCTGGGCATTGTGGGTGAATCAGGCTCTGGCAAAACCACCACCGGGCTGGCGATTTTGCGTTTGATTGCATCACAAGGTGAAATCACGTTTCAAGGCCAGCGCATTGATAGATTAAAATCTAAAGCTATGCGGCCTTTGCGCAAAGATATGCAGGTGGTTTTTCAAGATCCATTCGGTTCGCTTTCACCGCGCCTTTCGGTTTTGCAAATTGTTGAAGAAGGTTTGGTCATTCAAAACCCTTCGATGAATGCCACAGTTCGGCGCCAGCGCGTGGCGCAAGCCCTGGAAGAAGTGGGGCTTGACCCCGCCAATATGGATCGGTTTCCACACGAGTTTTCGGGTGGGCAACGCCAGCGCATTGCCATTGCGCGGGCCTTAGCACTTCAACCCAAATTTATCATGTTGGATGAACCTACATCGGCCCTTGATATGTCGGTCCAAGCGCAGGTTGTTGAGCTGTTGCGCAATTTGCAACAGAAACATAATTTGGCGTATTTGTTTATCAGCCATGATTTGCGCGTGGTGCGCGCCCTTGCCAATGAGGTGATTGTGATGAGAAATGGTTTGGTCGAAGAGCGCGGGCCTTCTGCGCAAATTTTCAACGCGCCACAGCAACCCTACACAAAGGCGTTGATTGCGGCCTCGCTTAATTTGAAAGCCGATGAAAGCGTTGTGCGCCAATGAGTGCATTTTGTTTTGTGGCACCATCATGGCCCATGGCCACTTGGGCCACCGCCATGGAACACGCCGCACCGAACAGAGACATTCGCATTTGGCCTGATCACGTGGGCAATTCTCAAGACATTGCCTATGCTGCTGCTTGGCTTCCGCCCGCCGATGTTTTGAAAAACTTTAAAAATTTGAAAGTGATTTTCTCGCTCGGTGCGGGTGTTGATGCCATTTTGGCAGATAAGACCTTGCCCCAAAATGTGCCCATTGTGCGGGTGAATGATCCTGATCTGACCAACCGGATGAGTGAATATATTGTTCTTCATGTGTTGATGCATCACCGACAACAACGACGGTTGGACGCAAACCAAAGGGCTGGTCTCTGGGATAGTTTTGCAACCCATGCCGCAAAAGACATCACCGTGGGAATTATGGGTCTTGGTGTTTTGGGCCAAGACGCCGCCACCAAGTTGAAGATGATGGGCTTTAATGTTGTGGGGTGGAGCCGAAGCCAAAAAACTATTTCCGGCGTCACCTGCTTTTCAGGGCCAAGCCAGTTTGACGCGTTTCTTCAGTGTACGGATATTTTGGTTTCGCTTTTGCCCGCCACGCCCGAAACCGATGGTATTATCAATATGCAACTTATTTCAAAGCTTTCGCGGCGTGGCCCGTTTGGTGCACCGATTTTAATCAACGCGGGCCGTGGGCGTCAGCAAAACGAAAATGATATTATAATGGCTTTGAATTCAGGGGCACTTTTTGCGGCAACGTTGGATGTTTTTCAAAAAGAGCCGTTGCCAACACCAAGCCCGCTGTGGACACTGCCCAACCTTACAATAACCCCGCATGCGGCCGCAGACTCTGACCCCCAAACAATTTGCAACTATATCGCAGAGCAAATCGTACGGTTTGAACGCGGTGAGATTTTGACCAATGTGGTGGACGTTGGCCGCGGCTATTAAAAGTCCCCTCATAAACTTTCTCTGTCCACATGGGGGGCAATGCGCTAAACGAGCCGTGATTTTGCGGCATCGTGCCGCGAAACAAACTCGTGGGGGTTTATTATGTGGAATGAATTTAAAGAATTTGCGTTCAAAGGCAACGCGTTTGATCTGGCCATCGGTGTTATCATGGGCGGCGCTTTTGGTAAAATTGTGGGATCATTGGTTGATGATTTGATTATGCCAATCGTGGGTGCCGTCACTGGCGGTGCAAACTTCAGCAACTATTTTTTGCCATTGAACAAAGCAGTATCAGCCACAAACTATGCTGATGCGGCAAAGCAAGGCGCAACATTTGGTTATGGCAACTTTATCACGGTTTTGATTTCGTTTTTGATTTTGGCAGCAGTTTTGTTTTTGTTGGTAAAATTCTCGAACAACCTGAAGAAAGCAACACCACCAGCACCACCACCAGCAGCATCAACAACTGAAGTGTTGCTTGCTGAAATTCGTGATGCATTACAATCTGCCAAACCGGCTAAAAAGTAATTTTCAACACTGTTATGCAACCCGGCTGCTGGACAGCCGGGTTTTTTATTTGCATGGTGGGTTATGCAAACACCTTTTTCAAAACTCACCCAAGCCGTACAAATTGAACCTGAGAGCGGCATTGTGAAAGCCGCCATGTATGGCTTTGGCAAGCCGGGGATGATTCCCTTCTGGTCTGGCGAGGGCAATTTGCCTACACCAGCGTTATTCGCCAATGCGGCGGCAGAAAGCCTTGCACGCGGAGAGACGTTTTACACCTATCAACGCGGCATTCCCGAATTGCGCGAAGCACTTGCGCGCTATCACACACGGCATTTTGGCAAAGCGTTTTCGCAAGAGAATTTCTTTGTCACGGGTGGTGGCATGCAAGCCATTCAAACAGCGCTGCAATTGGTGACGGAGGCTGGCGATGAAATTATTTTGCCAACGCCGGCTTGGCCCAATTATGCAGCACCCTTGCGCTTGAAAGGTGTAACCCCCGTTGAAGTGCCGATGACATTTCAGAACGGCAAATGGGCGCTTGATCTAGACCAACTTTTTGCGGCGATTACGCCACGCACCAAAGGCATTATGCTGAACTCACCATCCAATCCATTGGGCTGGGTTGCCACGCGGGCTGATCTGATTGCCATTCGTGATGCGTGTCGCAAAGCCGGAATTTGGATCATTGCCGATGAAGTTTACGCGCAATTTTATTATGGTGCTGATGGCAGCAGGGCACCATCATTTCTCGATATCTGCGACAGCGAAGAACAGCTTTTGTTGTGCAATACATTTTCGAAAAATTGGGCCATGAC
>JAYUHQ010000146.1:0-5027 GCA_043766895.1 Aestuariivirga sp. | reverse complement strand
CCGTGGCCCACATGGCGGAAGACCATGCCGAAGGCGGCGGTGGATTTGCCTTTGCCTTTTCCAGTATGGACAATCAGCAGCCCACGCTCAATGGTTTTACCCGCCATGATTTTATCACGTGCAGCTTTTTTCTTGGCCATTTTTTCGTTGTGGCGAGCGCTATCTTCAGTCATTTCTGTAAGTCCTTCAATATATCATAGGCTGAATTCAAACGCGGTTGCCAGAGGTTGCGGGAAATTGCTTCCTCTAATCTCGCAGCAATCTCCTTGAGTGCAGCGGGATTGTTGTCGGCGATGAACGTTCGGGTTTCATCGTCGGCGATATAAGCATCATAGGCCAAATCAAAATGGTGGGTTTGCACAGCGCCCGTTGTGGCGGCAAAAGCAAACATATAATCCACTGTCGCCGCGATTTCGAATGCGCCTTTATAGCCATGGCGTTTGACGCCATTGATCCATTTGGGGTTCACAACGCGGCTGCGCATCACGCGCGAAATTTCTTCTTCAAGTGTGCGGATGACAGGCCGCTCTGGGCGCGAATGGTCGTTATGATAGGCTTTGGGCTTGTTGCCAGAATGGGTTTCAACAGCAGCACTCATGCCGCCTTCGAATTGATAATAATCATCCGAGTCAAGTAAATCATGTTCGCGGTTGTCTTGATTGTGGATCACGGCTTCGATGCCCGCAAGGCGGCGTTTGAATGTGGCTTCATCGTTTTCGCCCATGGCTTTGGCACCATAAGCGTAAGCGCCCCAGATGACATAAGCGGCGGCCAGATCGGCTTTGGTGTCCCAAATTTTCTCGTCGATAAGCGCTTGCAGGCCTGCGCCATAAGCGCCCGGCTTTGCACCGAAAATGCGGTGAGTGTCGCGGTAAGCAACGAGAGGGTTATCTTCAATTGGCTCATCAAGCGCGGCAATGGCGCGCATCGCTTTGTCGAGCAATTCTATTTGCGCTGGAAACGCATCACGAAAAAAGCCTGATATGCGCATGGTTACATCCACGCGGGGGCGGGCAAGCCTCGCCAACGGGATAATTTCATAACCCGTCACCCGCCAGCTTGATATATCCCACACAGGTTTGGCACCGATAAGAGCCAGCGCCTGTGCAATGTCATCGCCGCCGGTGCGCATATTGGCGGTTCCCCAAGCAGATAAGCCAACAGTTTTAAGGTGTTGCCCATAATCTTGAAAGTGGCGCTTGAGAAGTTCTTCAGCAGATTTTTGGCCAAGCGTCCACGCTGTGGGTGTTGGCACCGCGCGGTTATCAACCGAATAGAAGTTTTTGCCCGTGGGCAAAACGTCTAAGCGGCCCCGTGTAGGTGCTCCCGATGGGCCGGGTCGAACTCGGTTTCCGGCCAAACCTTTAAGAAGGGACGCGAGTTCGTTCGGCCCGCAGGAAGCTAGGCTGGGGCGGATATTTTGTTCGATGTGTTCTGACACTAAAGATAATTTGTCATCCCGACGAAAGTCGGAACTCAGTGAGTTGCGTTCGGTGCTTGCATTTCTGGGTCCCGACTTTCGTCGGGATGACTGGAGGAGAGATTGCGCAAACAATTCTAACCGCTCCACAGTATCGCCATTGGTACGCCATGGTGAACCCAACAACTTTAGCAATTCAGTTGGCCGCTGACCCTTCCAAGGTTCAGCCATGTTGCAGGCGAGTGGATCGAAATTTTCTAATCCAAAATCATCTGAAATAGCGCGGATGAGTGATGCATCGCCGCCCTCGCCAAGCCCGCGTGGCACACGCGTTAACGCCACCAGCAAATCTGTTTCCTGTTGGCCCGTGGGCGACTTGCCCAAGATGTGAAGCCCATCGCGAATTTGTGCTTCTTTAAGATCACACAAAAAGCCATCAAGCTTTTGCAAGTCGTTATCTTCAGTTCCCGAAAGGCCCGCGTCTTTATCGAGCTTGGTGGAACTGGTCAGTTCAAAAATCTGGGCACGCAGTGTGGCCACACGGCGCTGGTCTAGGCCAGATGCCAAATAATATTCATCAACCAACGCTTCCAAATCCTTCATCGGGCCATAGGATTCAGCCCGCGTCAGTGGTGGTGTCAGATGATCAATAATCACAGCAGAGGTGCGCCGCTTGGCTTGCGTCCCTTCACCGGGATCATTCACAATGAAGGGATAAAGCTGCGGGATTGGGCCAAGCGTTACTTCGGGATAACAATTTTCTGAAAGCGCCATGGCCTTGCCCGGCAACCATTCCAAGTTTCCGTGTTTGCCATTATGAATGATGGCGTGGGCTTTGAATTTGTGGCGCAACCAGAAATACAACGCCAGATAGCCATGTGGGGGCACAAGGGCCGGGTCATGATAGGTTGATTTTGGGTCAATGCCATAACCGCGCGGCGGTTGGATGGCCACGGCGATTTTGCCGTAAAGATTAATCGCCAGTTGAAACGCCCCATCGCGAAAGCTTGGATCAGTTTGCGCATTACCCCATTGGGAATTGATCTGCGCACGGACTGTTTCTGGCAGCGCAGAAAAATGTTCTAGATATTCATCTAAGATGAGAGCGGCGGCAGACTGTTTAGAATTGCGGATTGCCTGCAACGAGGAAATCAGCACATTTCCGTTTTCGGGAATTCCGCTAACGTCATAACATTCTCGCTCCACCGCTTTTAAAATCTCAATCGTGCTGGCTGGCGTGTCATAGCCCACACCATTAGCAATGCGCCCGTCCTTGTCAGGATAGTTGGCCAAGATGATGGCAATCTGCTTTTGCGCGTTTGCGGTTTGGCGCAGCTTGGCCCAATTCTTGGCCAATGCCGCAACAAAGGCCACGCGATCAGCCACCGTTTTATAGGTAACGATGCGGCAGTGAGTTTTTTCATGCCAAAGATAATCGGCCTTAAATGAAATGGCCCGCGTATAAATTCGCCCATCAAGTTCAGGCAACACAACAGACATGGCCAAATCTGTAGGCCTTAGACCGCGTGTTGAAACTTGCCAATCTTCTTGGCTGCTGCCCGCAAGTGTTACCTGCAACACTGGGCAATCAAACACCGCCAAGGGATCGTTGCTCTCATCGCCAACAGCAAAGCTGGTGGCATTGATGACGACTAATGGCGTGTGAAAATTCTCACGAATAAAGGCGGCAGAGAACTTATCTTTTAAGCTGGAAACATAGATCGCCGTGCAATCGCCAAGGCTGTCGATCAAGGCATCAATGGGTGCGGTTTGCCCGCCCTCAATTACCGAGCGATAAAACACAATCCCAAATTTTGCATTGGGCTGGGTAAAATAAATGCCGGCGTTTGCAAGCGGCTTTGCGGGCTGCGGTTGCGCGGTATTGTGCAACACATGCCCACAGAATTGTAAAAGTGCTTTTGCATTTTCTAATCCGCCACAGGATAGATATTGCCTGATGCGTTCACAGTCAGCGGGCTTCACAGTGGACCGTGCGCTGAGCGAAAGATCAACATCATTGCCGCCTGCGAGCAGCACGAGTTTTATATTTCTTTCGCGTGCCAATGCTTCGATCACATCAACGCCATGGGGCCAATAGCCTGCACCACCCAACACGCGCACGATAATCAATTGAGCATTTGCCAGCGTTTTTTCGGCATAAAGATCAACCGAGGCATGGTGTTGCAACTGCATAAGATTGGCAAGGCGAAGCGACAATGAAGTGTGATCAGCAGCACTGGCCAGATTTGCCAATTCACTATCAGCCGCAGAAATGATCACAACATCACCCGGTGGTTGCTTCAGATCAACGGCTTCTGCAGCACCGTCGATCACCCCCGATGTGGTGGCAAGAAGGTGCATTAACCCTGCAGCAATGCCGTTATGGCCGCTTGATCCATCGACTTTTCGCCAATCACCACAAGCTGGGTGCGCTGTGCTTCTCCAGCATGCCATGCCCGATCAAAATATGAATTCAGCCGTGGTCCAACTGCTTGGATGAGCAAGCGGGCAGAAGACCCGGCCACAGCGCCAAAACCCTTCAGGCGCAAAATATCATGCTGTTCGATGGTTTTAGAAATACGGGCAAGCAGGCTTTCCTTATTTTGGGTGCCGCTCACTTCCACAATAAATGTATTGAAATCGTCATGGTCGTGTTGCTCAACACCTTCCATCTCGTGGTTGGATTTGCGGTTGTGCAAATCATCTTCCGCACCAGCGCGCGTGCCTAACAACACAGCTGGATCAATCAATCCTTGCTGGGTTGGCACAAGGCTACAGCCTTTGCGCATTTGGGTTTTGAGTTGGTTGGTCACGGCTGAAAGTTCGGCCTCAGATAACAAATCAGTTTTATTAAGGATCACCATATCGGCACAATTCAATTGATCTTCAAACAGCTCTTGAATGGGGTTTTCATGGTCGACATTGGGGTCTGCGGCGCGCTGAGCGGCAATTGCCGCTTCATCATCAGCAAATCGGCCTTCGCTCAAAGCCATTGCATCGAGCACAGTGATCACACCATCCACCGTGACGCGAGACTTAATTTCTGGCCAGTTGAAGGCGCGCACCAAGGGTTGGGGCAAAGCCAAGCCAGACGTTTCGATGATGATATGATCAAGTCGGTCTGTCCGGTTCAGAAGCGTGTTGATTGTCGGCACAAAATCATCGGCAACCGTGCAGCAAATGCAACCATTGGCAAGTTCGATAATGTCATCGTCTTTGCAAGCGTCTTGCCCACAGCCTTTCAGAATTTCAGCGTCGATGCCAATATCGCCAAATTCATTGATGATCAACGCAATGCGCCGCCCGCCAGCATTTTGCAGCAGGTTGCGAATGAGCGTCGTTTTGCCAGCGCCCAGAAAACCAGTAATTACTGTTGTGGGAATTTTGTGGGTCATGATTCAGATAAATCCTCTTGAAATCGGTCGAGTGCGTGGCCCAAAATCAGCCCCATCACGCACCAGAACACGGCCGCCGCCGCAATTGATGCAGCCACAAATTCTGCGGCCAATGCAGGCGGAACCGTTGTGGGCGTTGCTGGTGCAATGGGTGCACCCACAATGTGGGGCAAGGCAATCAAAACCACTGCCAATAACTTTGCCCAAAATTC
>JAYUHQ010000145.1:0-5067 GCA_043766895.1 Aestuariivirga sp. | reverse complement strand
AAACCATCACCGATTTGGGCAATGGCCAAAAGCGCGGCATTGATACACAAATTTATGACACGTTCGAAATTGAACGCATTGCCCGGGTGGCCTTTGATCTGGCCAAAACCCGCAAAAATAAAGTGTCATCGGCTGAAAAGCGCAACGTGATGAAAACCGGCGTGTTATGGCACGAGGTTGTAAGCCGCGTTCACGCCAATGAATATCCAACGGCGGCCCTTGAACATGTGTTGGCTGATAATTGCGCCATGCAACTGGTGCGCTGGCCTAAGCAATATGATGTGATTGTAACTGATAATCTGTTTGGCGATGTGTTGTCTGATGTGGCCGCCATGCTGACAGGTTCGCTTGGCATGTTGCCTTCAGCGTCACTGGGCGCGCCCGATGCCAAAACCAAACGCCGCAAGGCTTTGTATGAGCCTGTGCACGGTTCAGCGCCTGATATTGCGGGAACAGGTGCTGCAAACCCTATCGCCATGATTGCAAGCTTTGGCATGTGCCTGCGCTATTCGTTAGGAATGGGTGAGTGGGCCGATAAGATTGATCAGGCAATCTCTGCCGTGTTGGCCCAAGGCCTTCGCACCAAAGACATTGCGGGCGACATTCCAGCAAACACCAACACCACGCAAATGGGTGCTGCAATTTTGAAAGAACTACAGGCACTGGCATGAAAAAAAGCGAAGCCTTCACCGCCAAAAAGCGTTTGAAAAGCTTCCGTTATGCCTTCCAAGGTTTGGCCTATGTTGTGAAATCTCAACACAACATGTGGATCCATCTCTGTGTCACGGTGTTGGTGGTGATTGCTGCAACCGCGTTTCACATTGCCAAAGCTGATTGGCTTTGGCTGATTGTGGCCATCTTGATTGTACTTTTGGCCGAAATCTTCAACACCGCTTTTGAATTTTTAAGCGATGTGGTTTCAGAAAAATTTAATCCGGCAATTGGAAAAGCCAAAGACATTGCCGCCGCCGCCGTTTTGGTGGCCGCCTGTGGCGCAATAATCATCGGCATGATGATTTTCTGGCCATATATCCGCGGCTAGATTACCGTTTTCACAATCACGAGATTGAATTTGCAGGCCGATGCATCCAGACCGTTTACCGTCTTGGTGCCACGCCAAAACACCCCATTGCCAGCCTGTCACACACTTGTCATAGTAAGGCCAGATACCGCTTCATCCGGCATTAGCTTTCGGTGAATGACGGTACAATTATGGAGAGGACAAACATGACGAAATTGACTTCAACTCAGGAATTGATGCGCGCTGCCAGCCTGTCGCGCCGCAGCCTGTTGAAATCAGCGGTTGCCGTTGGCGCTGTTGGTTTTGCAGCCCCTATCACCGTTCAAAACGCATTTGCCACAAGCGGCGAACTGAATTTTGAAGGTTGGTCGGGCTATGATGATTTGAAAAAAACCGTAATGCCTGCTTTCGAAAAAGCCAGCGGCATTAAAGTAAACTTCAAGGAAGTTGATAGCCAAGACACAATGCGCGCTGATGCCAAAACCGCTATTGCATCAGGTGCCGTTGACGTAATGGAACCAACGATTGATCGTTTGCCAGCTTGGGTATCAGATGGCTTTGTGCAACCTTGGGATCTTAAAAAGGTTGTGACAGACAACTATCTCGACAGTGTTCCCGGCGCAAAAGCCGGCAGTGCTGGCGATATCGATGGCAAGCGTTATTTCCTGCCATCCGTTTGGGGCACAGAAGCTTTAACCTTCAACAGCAAAACTGTTGATGGCACCTATGGCAAACTGGGCCTTGATGCATTGTTCTCTGATAACATGGTTGGCAAAGTCACTGTGCGTGGCCATTCTTCTTTGGCTGCCATGGGCCGCGTTCTTGACGCTGCAGGCAAATTGCCAATGCCATGGATTGATGGCTACAAAAACGAAGATAACATGAAAAAGCTGTGGGACATCGCTCTTGCAGAAGCCGTAAAGCACAAAAAGAACATTGCTCAGTTCTGGTCGGGTGAAAACGAAGCGCAAGCCGCGTTTAAAACCAACGGCGCTGAAATTGGTCTGACATGGGACTCAACGGGCTATAACCTTCGCAATGATGGTTACGGCTTCATCGCACCAAAGGAAGGTGCTTTTGCTTGGAGCCAAGGCTTCTTGCTGTTGAACGGCGCTAAAAACGTTGAACAAGCCCATGAATTTGCCAAGTGGGTTTCCACCGCAGACGGTGCTGCAATGTGGGCATCAGCCTTCTCTGCAAACCCCGTTTCAAAGGGCGCTATCGACAAGATGAACCCAGACGTGGTGAAGTTCTACAATGCTTCTTATCCAGGCGATGCTTTGGCCAAGCTTTATTGGTGGCCATCACAAGCAGCATGGTTCTTGAAGCTTCGTGGCGAATACGCCGACAAGTGGAAGTCTGCATAATAAGTTTTTACATTTGGGTCCGGGTGGCGTTAAGTCTCCCGGACTTTTCTTTTTGGGGTGGGCAATGACGGCAAGTGTAGAATTACGCGGCGTAACGATGGACTTTGGGACCTATCGTGCCGTGGATAATGTTGATGTGAAAATTCAACCCGGTGAATTTTTCTCGTTTCTGGGCCCATCGGGCTGTGGCAAAACCACAATTCTGCGCATGGTGTCGGGCTTTATTGAACCCACCAAAGGCGATGTGCTGATCGGCGATCAGAACATGAAGGGCATTGGCCCCAACAAACGCCCCACAGCAATGATCTTCCAAAACCTTGCCCTTTTCCCGTTGATGAGCGTATGGGAAAACATTGCGTTTGGATTGGAAATGCGCGGCGTTGATAAAGCCACCAGACGCAAGCGCGCCGAAGAATTGTTAGAACTGGTTGAACTTCCCGGTGTGGCCGATCGCTATGCCTCGCAGCTTTCAGGCGGCCAGCGCCAACGCGTGGCCATTGCGCGGGCTTTGGCAGTTGAACCCAAGGTCATGCTGCTTGATGAGCCTTTGTCGGCACTTGATTTGAAACTGCGCCAGCATATGCGCGCCGAACTTCGCGCCATTCAAAAACGCACCAATGTAACCTTTATTTATATCACCCACGATCAAGGCGAAGCCTTGGCCATGTCAGACCGCGTGGCAGTGATGAGCCGCGGTGAAATTCAGCAGATTGACGTTCCACAAAACATTTACAACACACCAGCAAACGGTTTTGTGGCCAGCTTCGTGGGCGAGAACAACAAATTTGTGGGCCAGCTTACATCTGCCAAAACCTATAAAACAGATGTGGGCGAATTTGCAGTAACTTTAGGCCAAGGCGTTACCAAAGATTCCAAAACCAGGCTTTATGTCAGGCCTGAACATGTGGCTTTTGTGGCCAAGCCCAAGGCAGGCAGCAATGCCATTGCGGCCCATGTTGAAGATGTTTCTTTTGAAGGCAATTTTGCCTCAATCCACATGCGTGATAAAACCGGCCGCAGGTTAACTGCTGAACTGCGCAACGACCCCACCAATCCGCCACCAGCCATCGGTTCGGCCACCAACATTACATTTGACGCCGAAAAAGCCTTGGTTTTGCTCGACAGCGACGCCACGGCCTATGCGGAAAAGGAATAGGCCATGGCCGCACTCATCCGCCGCTATGGCACAAGTCTCACCGGCCTCATCATCGCGCTCACCATTTTCTGGTTGGTGGTGCTGGTAATATTGCCTTATTTTGATTTGTTTGAAAGTTCCTTTAGGCCCTATTTGCCAGCAGCCGATGTGGGCGGGCCAAAAGATGTGTATTCATTGGCCAACTATCTCACGATCTTTCAAAATCCTGGTGATTTTAATCTCAACTTTTTTGGCTTCACCTATCCAATTTCGGTTGCCATACATTTGTGGGTTTTCATCCTCACCATTTTATTCAGTGTACTGACGACCGTAACTTCGCTTCTGCTCTGCTACCCCTTGGCCTATTACATGGCCAAGGTGATCAGCCCCAAACGCCTTTCAACTTTTATGCTTTTGCTGGTTGTGCCCATGTGGGTGAGCGAGTTGCTGCGCGCCTTTGCGTGGTTTATTTTGCTGGCGTTCAAAGGGCCGCTTACCGTTGTTTTGCAAAATCTCGGCATTATCACCGATCCCATTCATTGGACGTGGGGTCTTGGTGGTTTCAGCGGCGTCATTATAACCTTGGTCTATGTGTATATTCTGTTCATGCTGTTTCCGATCTATAATTCGATGACATCGCTTGACACCAACCAACTCGAAGCCGCCCAAGATCTTGGTGCCAAAAGTTGGCAAACCCATTGGCGCGTGGTGGTTCCCCATTGCAAACCGGGCATTGCCTCTGGCTGTGTTACCGTGTTCATGTTGGCCGTGGGCTCGTTGCTGGTGCCAACGTTGCTAAGTTCACCTTCATCGCGCTGGTTTACCGAGGTGATTTATTCGCGCATGTTTGATGAAAATGATTGGAATGGCGGCGCTGCTTATGCCTTCATTCTGCTGTTCGTGTGTACAATTTTCGTCAGCCTGATGATGCGCCTGTTTAAAGTTGGATTAGCGGATATCGCAAAATGAACCAGAACCGCCTGAGCAAAATTTTTCTGAACATCTATGGCATTCTTTTTATCGCCTATCTTCTTGTCCCTTTGGCAGTGATGGGTGGAGCAGCGTTTAACGATAGCAAGTTCCCATCCGTTTTGCCGTGGAAAGGCTTCACGCTCAGATGGTTTGTTGAGCTGTTTCAAGACAGTGAAATGATGGGTGCCATTGGCAACACCCTTTGGGTTGCAGCCGCAGTTGTTTGCTTGGCTGTGCCTATTGGAACGGCCGGTGCCGTTTTGTTGAACAGTTTGACCGGGCGCAGCCGCACCCTGCTTTATGCGGTTATGATTGCGCCCGTGCTAACGCCGGGTGCTGTGATCGGCATTTCAACCTTGTTGTTCTGGTTTAAATTTCATGTGCCTGCGGGGCTTCATCTGTCAATCTTGGGGCAAACCAGTTTCATTGCGTCTTATGTCATGCTGATGGTGTTGGCCAGGCTGCAAAGCTTTGATGGCGCCTTGGAAGAGGCGGCATTGGATTTGGGTGCAAGCCATAGCCAAATGTTAAGGCGCGTGTTGTTGCCGCATCTTTACCCGGCCATTTTTACC
>JAYUHQ010000144.1:0-1861 GCA_043766895.1 Aestuariivirga sp. | reverse complement strand
GGTGGGCGAAGCGTTAGAGCCTTTCAAGGGCCAAGTGGTGATTGCCACCAAATTCGGATTTGAACCAGACCCGGCTCAAGGTGGCGCGTGGATGGGGCTGAACAGCAAGCCCGCCCATATCCGCGAAGTGGTGGAAGGCTCGCTCAAGCGCTTGCGTGTGGACGCGATTGACCTGCTCTATCAACATCGGGTTGACCCCAACACGCCCATTGAGGAAACCGCGGGTGCCGTGCGCGATCTTATTAAGGCAGGCAAGGTGAAACACTTTGGCCTTTCAGAAGCCAGCGCCGACACCATCCGCCGCGCCCACGCTGTGCAACCCATCACGGCGCTGCAAAGCGAATATTCGTTGTGGTTCCGTGATCTTGAAACGGAAATCCTGCCTTTGCTGGAAAAACTCGGCATCGGCCTTGTGCCTTTTGCGCCGCTGGGCAAAGGCTTCCTTACCGGCGCTGTGACTGCCGATACAAAGTTTGAAGAAGGCGATTTTCGCAACCGCTCTCCGCGCTTTGCCGCAGATATGCGCGCCGCTAATCAGGCGCTGGCCGATTTGGTAGTGGGCTTTGCCAAGGTGAAGGGAGTAACGCCCGCCCAAATTGCTCTGGCTTGGTTGCTTCACCAAAAACCTTGGATTGCACCAATTCCGGGCACCCGCAATGTGGCGCGCTTGGTTGAAAACGCAGGCAGTTTTGACGTGTCACTCTCTGCTCTTGAATTGGCAGAATTGCGCGCAGCGGTGGAGCGCATCCCAACCCAAGGCGAACGATATCCTGATGATTTTGCGAAGATGGCGGGGCGGTGACATAAAAAAGCCGGGGCATTTCTGCTCCGGCTTTGAAGTTTGGGTCGGCGGGTCAAGCCCGCCGATGGAGAGTTTTTAATGTCCGGCCAATACTGCCAGCATCAACAAGGCCACGATGTTGGTGATCTTGATCATGGGGTTTACTGCTGGGCCTGCTGTGTCTTTGTAGGGGTCGCCTACGGTGTCTCCGGTCACTGAAGCTTTATGGGCATCGCTGCCCTTCATGTGCTTCTTGCCAGTTGAATCCACAAAGCCGTCTTCGAAAGATTTCTTCGCGTTATCCCAAGCGCCGCCGCCTGCTGTCATCGAGATTGCAACGAACAGGCCTGTGACGATCACACCCATGAGCATGGCGCCAACGGCTGAGAAAGCTTCGGCTTTTCCGGCAATCGCATTGATCACAAAAAACACAACGATGGGTGAGAACACAGGCAACATTGAAGGAATGATCATTTCCTTGATGGCGGCTTTGGTGAGCAAATCTACCGCTCTGGCATAATCTGGCTTTTCGGTGCCCTTCATAATGCCGGGGTGTTCACGGAACTGGCGGCGCACTTCAACCACAACGGCTTGGGCCGCGCGGCCAACTGCTGTCATCGACATGCCGCCAAACAGATAAGGCAACAGGCCACCGAAGAGCAGACCAACCACAACATAAGGCGATGAAAGATCAAAAGTTACATTCACGCCTTTGAAGAATGAACCATCTGCCGCATGGGCGGCAAAGTATTTCAAATCTTGGGTATATGCGGCAAACAAAACAAGTGCGCCAAGACCAGCTGATCCAATGGCATAGCCTTTGGTGACAGCTTTGGTGGTGTTGCCCACAGCATCAAGCGCATCAGTATTGTGGCGCACTTCTTTAGGAAGGCCCGCCATTTCAGCAATGCCACCAGCGTTGTCAGTCACTGGGCCAAATGCGTCGAGCGCTACAACCATGCCAGCCAAAGCCAACATTGTTGTTACGGCTACTGCAATGCCGAACAAGCCTGCGAGATTATAGGTTACCAAAATGCCGGTGATGATAATCAAAGCTGGGATTGCCGTGGCTTCCATCGA
>JAYUHQ010000143.1:0-5095 GCA_043766895.1 Aestuariivirga sp. | reverse complement strand
GCGTTTGAACCACCAGCAACCACATAGTTTTCAACATTGACCAACGTTGCTGTGTGAACGCCATCGGCAAAGGAAACGCCATTGGTAACACTGCCCGTGTAAATTGCCGTGATCGTGGCAGAAAAATCAACAATCGCCGTGTCGGTGCCCGCTAACATATTTATAGAATGCGAACCTGTGGCCATGTTCAGGGTTGTAAAATCAGCCCCAGTGGTAAAGGTATTGTTGGTGAGAACATCGTTGTCTTTTATGGTGAATGTGGTTGAGCCAATAACATCCGTAGCTGTAAGAGTGGTCTGAGAGTGAATGAAAATGCCGAAGGTTTCATAACTTTCTGCGATGGCATCGTTATTGATGTGGATTGTAAAAGTCTGTGTGGCTTGGCCAGCCGTGAAAACCAAAGGCACACCAACAATGGCATTGAAGTCTCCACTGTTTGCCGCACCAAATGTGCCAGACGTGCTGGCATAAATGGTCTCAGCTGACGTGGTGTCAACGCGTGTAACCGTAAAGGTTACTGTGCCGGCACTCTCGTCAAATATATTTGCTCCCGGGGCAATTGACCAATTTGATTGATAGCCAGGAACGGCAAGAGATTGCTGAATATTGGGCCCGCTTGTGCCAAGATTAAGGGTTACCAAACTGCCAGCATTCAATCCATCAAGCTCGGCCACCTTTTGCCACTGATTGCCAGTATCAGCAGTTTTGATTTCCAACCATGAAAAAAGGCCAGAAATATCCTGTTCCAATCTCACAAAGGTCGCTGTGGCTTGGCCGCCCGTAAATGCAGCATTTGTAAGTGCCGAAAGATCAATAACATCGCCTTCGGCGGCGTTAAATGCCGCTTGATTACCTTGATCGTAATCTTTGATGGTTTCAACGGTTGTGAGCGTGGAAAGGCCAAGCGTAAATATATTTGAATTTTTATCACCAGTCAGCATGCTCTTCTAGCTCCGTGAAATTGCAAAACCATTGCAGGCGCGATAAACTGAATGCTGATATTTGCAGCGCAATATGCGGCACATCTGATTTGGGATTGATGCGGCTTGGTCATTCATCGCGTTCCGTGAAGGTGAATGAAAGCCAAACACCATCAGCCCGAACTCATAACCTTTGGGAATTAATCGGCGCTGGAATCTGTCTTCAAATCAGATTGCAGGACGCGAATTTGATCGCTTGATGCTCAACATCAACAATGGAAGGTTAATATGTGACAAGAAAACAGGTTCAAATCCAACGTGCATGATCAAACCAATGCTGCGGTAAAATCATCCAATTTGGACGACAGAAGCTATCGTTCAGTAGCAATTCTCAAATGATTGGTTAAACCAAATTCCAATCAGTGCCCACGGTACCCAAATCGGCCCCCGTTGTGTGTTGGCCGCTGACGATGTCCCAGATATAGAATTGGCCTGTGGTGGTGTTCTTCAGGAACAGATCTGATGTGCCATCGCCATTGGCGTCACCCACGTGGGCTACTGTCCACGCGGTGCCAATGATACCGAGGTTTGAACCCGTGGCCACATGGTCTTGTTGGTCAAGCATCCAGAGATAAAGTTGCCCGGTGTTTGAATCGCGTAACACCAAATCGCTGATGCCATCATTGTTGAAATCGCCGGCTCCTGCCACATGCCAATTGGCACCGATGGCACCAAAATTAAAGCCGTTGGAAACAGCGCTATTGGTCATATCCCATGCATAGACAAGGCCATCAGACTGGCGCTGCAACATCACATCAGCCGTGCCATCGCCATTAAAGTCACCCACGGCAACGGCTTTCCAATCTGTTCCGAGAACGCCCAAACTCGATGTGCTGCTCACCGCATCATTATGCATGTTATAAATATAGAGCTGGCCATTGGTGGAGTTGCGCCACAGAATATCGCCTGTGCCATCATTGTTGAAATCACCTGATCCCACAACATCCCAAGCCGTGCCAATGTTGCCTAAGTTTGCACCACCCGATTGAGTATTATTTGACACATTCCAAATATAGAACTGGCCCGTGGTGGTATTCTTCCACATGAAATCGGAAGAACCGTCCCCATTGAAATCACCTGTCGTTTGCAAAGACCATTGCGAACCGATGGCACCAAAATTGCTGCCGCCTGTTACCGCATTGTTGGTCAAATCACGGATGAGCGAAGTTCCGCTGGAACCTTGGAACCATAAAAGATCGCTGGTATTATCAGCGTTGAAATCGCTATGCGGGTCTTGGATCACGACTTTTCTGTCGGCGAATTGCAAAACTTCAATTCCCGTCAATTGATCAACGCCATCAGTTCCAGCGGCCCCAGCGTTCGTCGTCCAAGAGCCGTCAAGATTATGCACTTTTGTAACAGCATCCGCATTTTCTGTATAAACTGCGGTATCACGTCCCCCACCGCCGTCAATTGTGTCATCGAGGCCGCCGCCTGAAATCGTGTCGTTGCCGGTACCACCTTTCATATTTTCGACAGTATAGGTCCCAATAAGTGTGTCATTGCCACCGTTTCCATCGAGATAGTCGATTGCGCTAACGCCGTCGTAGAGTGCGCTGTTACCAATAATTATATTAGCATTGTTATCGCCAATTAAGATGTCGGCATGATTGCTGCCCGTTAGGTTTGTAAATCCAAGGAGGACATCACCGGCAGCATCTCCCGCTGAATTTTGCGCGGTTGTTTGCCGCAAATCGACTGTGACGCCTACAGTTGAATTTTCATAAACAACTGTGTCGAAGCCGCCATTGCCGACCAACGTGTCAGCACTGTTGCCTCCAACCATAACATCGTTAAATTTAGTACCGATAACACGTTCTACCGAGTCCAGCTGAACAAGACTTTGAGTAGGCCCAGCTACAGTGTGATAACCATACGCTCGCCCATTGAGAGTATAGAAAGCTTCTGAAAGGTTGGCAATAATTCCTTGGCAATACGGGTTGGCCAAAAATGAACCTTCAATTGTGAAGTCCATTGTATCAAAGCCACTCCCTCCAAAAACTTGGTCACTTCCATAGCTCCACTTGAAGGTATCGTTGCCATTTTCGCCATAGAGTATGTCATCATCGATATTTCCGTAAGCAATGCCAGGAGCTAGAAAGTTTTCACCAGTCCCACCGGCAATGACATCATTTCCATCTCCCCCCGATATGGTGTCGTTGCCGTTGCCTCCAGATAATTTGTTATCGACGGAACTGCCTACGATATAGTCGCTGTATTGAGTTCCCAAAATATCCTGAATATTTGAAAACGTATCAGTGGCACCAAAGGAATCGAGTGCATGGTTTGCTTGGACAGTCACCAATCCACTACTTGCAGCAGCGGTTATTGCCACGGCGGACAAATTTACGATCACACCATAATAAGGGAAACCCGAAGTATTTACCACAAAAACGGCTTCAGGATCATAGGATACTAGGTTTTCGCCGCCACCTCCGTTGAAGGTATCGTTACCGTTTAATCCGCAGAAGCGATCATTTCCTGCCCCACCATTGAAGATATCATTAAATTTACTGCCCAAAATCTCTTCGATGCTGCTGCCAGTATCTGTTGAACCGTAGGTGTCAACAATCGAAACATTTGTCCCATTGGTTGTGGCAGTGATGCCGTGTGTCCCACTTTCGTAGCCATACGAAACTGTGTCACTCTGGCCGACCCCTGTCCCTGTGCCCCCGTAGAATGTATCGGTGGCCGAACCGCCTGACATGACGTTAAATCCCAACCCACCATAAATGGTGTCGTTTCCACCTTCTCCGAACAGGGTATTGTCACCGTTGTCGCCGATAATAATATCATCAAAGTTTGTACCGTCTACACTTTCAAATCCCGTAATGTGATCAACAATAGCTGCAACAACGTTGTTGTCTGTGACAGTGTTGGTGGCAAGATTAATGTTTATGCCAACATTGCGCGGATCACTGGCGTATTCAATCCAGTCATAGCCGGTTCCGCCATCAAGAAAATCGACGCCGGCTCCGCCTTTGACATAATCATCGCCAGCACCGGCACTGATTGTATCGACATTTGCGCCACCAAGAATAATTTCACCATCACTAGAACCCGTGGCGTGAACCGCTTCATGTGTAAAAAATGGAGCGATGAGAGAATGAAATGAATCGGAGTAGATAGCGGCTCCCACAGAACCATCTATCATTTTTTGAAAATCTGCCGCAGTTGTCAAAGTCAACCCGGTAACAGACATAATTGTTTGAGCGCCGTAGTCGACCAAACTGATCCCAGTGATAGTTCCGGAAGTTAGCGTGAAGTCACCGGATGCAAGTAAATTTGTTCCGGTCAAAATGATTTGTTGGACGGCAGTCTCTAAGATGAGAGTAGTGCTTGTCACCCCTACCAGATTGAACACGCCGTTTTGCAGAACGTCGCTCAGCAAATATTCCCAAGAGTGCAACGGTTCGCCGATAAAAAATGTTTCAGTCGTCATTCAAGGCCCCCAGTTATTAATTTTATTTTAATAAATAGAAGCACAGGAAATGCGGCGAAGCAAGGTGTGGTGATTATTACAACAACTTCACCCCGTCAGTGTTGTAACAAGCGGCAATCACAGAAAAAGAACATTTAGGCCAAGAGTCTAAGGGCAAATCTTAAACCAAATTCCAATCTGTGCCCACGGTACCAAGGTCGGCGCCGGTGGTGTGTTGGCCGTTGACGATGTCCCAGATGTAGAATTGTCCTGTAGTAGTGTTCTTGAGGAACAAATCGGCCGTGCCGTCGCCATTGGCGTCACCCACATGGGCTACTGTCCAAGCTGTGCCGATGATGCCCAAGTTTGAAGTGGAACCCACATGGTCTTGTTGATCAAGCATCCAGAGATAGAGCTGGCCAGTATTGCTGTCACGCAACACCAGATCGGCAATGCCGTCATTGTTGAAATCACCAGCCCCCA
Organism: Aestuariivirga sp.; assembly: GCA_043766895.1. Lineage (GTDB taxonomy): Bacteria > Pseudomonadota > Alphaproteobacteria > Rhizobiales > Aestuariivirgaceae > Aestuariivirga. The sequence continues at coordinate 211 of JAYUHQ010000143.1, read as the reverse complement.
TCACATTCCAATTGGCACCGATGGCCCCAAAGTTAAAGCCGTTGGAAACCGCGCTGTTGGTCATATCCCAGGCATAGACAAGGCCATCGGATTGGCGCTGCAACATCACATCAGCCGTACCATCGCCATTAAAGTCACCCACGGCAACGGCTTTCCAATCTGTTCCGAGAATGCCAAGACTTGACGTTGAGGCCACGGCATCATTATGCAT
>JAYUHQ010000142.1:0-1871 GCA_043766895.1 Aestuariivirga sp. | reverse complement strand
AGCCGGGTTTTGAATTTGAATGTCGAATTGCTTAATTCAACCGAGACTTCACCGCAGCAATCGATTCCGCGATCAACTTCGCACCAGACTTCTGTTCGGCAATCAACTTAGTTGCAGCGTTCACGGCCAGATCGGTTGCTATGGAACGCACATCTTTGGTAGCAGCAGCTTCAGCTTGGGCAATCTTTTGCTCGGCTTGCTTGGTGCGGCGCGCGATGGTTTCGGTGAGTTTCTTGCGGGCTTCTTCAGCGTAAGTCACGGCATCGGTTTTGGCCTGGGCGATAATATTGGCCGCTTCTTTTTCAGCGTCAACTCGCTTTTGCCTATAATCAGCAAGAAGCTTTTCGGCATCCATGCGCAATTTCTTGGCATCGGCCAATTCCTTGGCAATCAGGTTTGCGCGGTTATCAAGTGCAGCGCCCGCCTTCTTGTGGGCACCAGCATAGAACACAATGCCCAAGAAAATGACGAGTGCAACGAGGGCGTAGAAGGTTTGATCAAACATCATGTTGTCCTAGCGCTTGATGCCAGCGATGGCTTTGGCCACGGCTGTCTTAGTGGTTTTGCCGCCAGTTAAGCTGGCCACAATATCAGCTGCCGATTCACCAGCAATTGACTCAACTGATTCCATCGCCTTGGCTTTAGCTTTGGCAACGCGGGCTTCGGCGTCTTTAATTTTCTTTGCAAGCTCACCATCCAAAACGGATTGTTCGCCATCAATTTGGGCCGAAACTTTTGCTTTCGTGTCGCGGGCAATATCATTGGCGTTGGCTTTTGCATCAGCCAAAGCTTTTTCATAATGTTTCACGGCTGCTTCGGTCTCATCTTTCAACGCCTGAGCGCGCGCGATGTCACCATCGACTTGCGCTTTACGCGTTGTGAGAATGGCGCCGAGCTTTGGCAAAACCATACGGCTCATCAAAAGATAAAGCGCACCAAAAAAAATCACCAACCAGAACAGCTGTGATGGAAATGAAGTTGCGTCAAGCGGTGGAAAAACGCCACTTTCGTGGCCGCCTTCTGCGCCTGTGCTTTCCGTGGTTTCGGTTGTTGCCATTATCAAGCCTCAAATAGGGTGTTGGGCCAGCCCTGTTGGGCCAGCCCGATTATAAAGTCGGTTCGCTTACTTAACGAACAGCAGAACGAGCGCTACAACGAGAGAGAAAATGCCAAGGCCTTCGGCCAAAGCAGCGCCGATCAGCGCATTGGTGAATTGTTGGCCAGCAGCAGCTGGGTTGCGCAAAGCGCCTGCCAAGTAGTTACCGAAAATATGGCCCACGCCGATACCGGCGCCGCCCATGCCGAGACAAGCAATGCCTGCGCCGATGTATTTTGCTGAAACTGGATCCATTTTAGTTCTCCTCGAGGTTTATGTTTGGATAGGTTTAGTGACTTGGATGAAGCGCGTCATTCAAATAAACGCACGTCAAAATGGCGAAGACGAAGGCCTGCAAAAAGGCCACGAGAAATTCAAGGGCGGTGAGCGCAACAGCCATGCCGAGCGACAGAACTGAGGACACAGCAATGATGCCGCCTGCTGCAATCATACTGACCACGAAGCCCGCGAACACTTTCAAAACAATGTGACCCGCCAGAATGTTGCCAAACAGACGAAGGCCTAATGAAATGGGGCGAGACAAGAATGAAATGATTTCAATGACCGAAATAATCGGCAAGATAACAATTGGCACACCATGGGGCACAAAAAGCTTAAACCAGCCAAGGCCATGTTTATAAATGCCGACGACCACCACAAGTCCCACAACAAAAAGTGCAAGCGAGGCTGTTACAATCACGTGGCTGGTAACCGTAAAGAAATAAGGGAACATGCCGAGCATGTTGGCGATCAACACAAATGAGAACAACGAGAA
>JAYUHQ010000141.1:0-13463 GCA_043766895.1 Aestuariivirga sp. | reverse complement strand
CGCATCTGGCAGGCGCAACGCCCATCACAAAAAAGTGTAGGCCAAAGCGATACGAAATGATTAGAGTGTTTGAATGTTTGGACTATAGTTAAGAGGCGTGAGCAGTTTTTTGTTTCCTTTGGCTGCTCTCTCTAAGGTCCATGTTTATCCCCCACGGATACATGGACCTTATTGCATTATAGCCATTTAGTTTCAGGGCAAACACTATCGCGCCACTTTAGGCCACAACACCTCCAATGTGCACAAATATACGGGCTTGACTCGCTCCGCTTTACTGAAACATAATGAGAACAAATCGGGGGTCCAACCATGAATGCGGTCAAGCGGCAAAGGCCAACAATCTCACCCGATGACGTTGAGCGGTTGCTTTTCCATTTAGAAGATGCCCGTAATTACGTCGTAAAATATAGCGCGGCTCAGGACTTCACTTCACCTGAAAAAGTAACTGCCGGTCTTGCCATTCAGGCCATTGACGACTTGGCAAAACAAATCACGGGCAATAGAGAATATTTCTGGCTGGTAAGCGCAACAGCGGGTGACAACGATATAGCGTTTCAACGCGCTTCAGAAAAGGCGGCGAAGCGGCGACTGCTCATGGGTGTTCATATTCCCATAAGAGCATTCAGGATTCCAACAACACCGTAATGTCGCGCCTCAATGTGGGGCAGGCTGTGGGGCAGTCAAACAATTGTTCTATAAATATCTAATAAATTCAATACTTTATGGTTAATTATTGGCGGAAACGGAGGGATTCGAACCCTCGATACGTCTTACAACGTATGACGATTTAGCAAACCGTTGCCTTCAGCCACTCGGCCACGTTTCCGCGATAAGGTGTCTATGGCTTGATTTGCCAAGGGTTGCAAGCGAGAAGCTTTTTTGTCGCAGAATAATAGCCGACTAATTTTGTCGGATTAATTTGACTTGATCGTCATCAGGCGTTAATTCGATAGAACAATTGGAGTTTCAAATGCGCTTCTCATTCAAACTTGCCTTTTTACTATCAACAGTTTTGTCCGTTGCACCGGCCCAAGCGGCTGGCGTTGTAAATGTTTATTCGTTCCGTCAACCAGAGTTGGTTCAGCCACTGTTTGACCTGTTCACCAAACAAACCGGCATTGAAGTGCGAATGGTTTATGCCGAGAAAGGATTGGTTGAACGCCTGCAGCAGGAAGGCCCGCTCAGCCCGGCTGATTTGCTGTTAACGTCTGATGTCGGGCGTTTAGACGAGGCTGCCAACAAAGGCGTGGCCCAACCCGTAACCAGCGCCTCGCTGACAGCCAACATTCCCGCAGACTTACGCGCTAAAGACAACCAGTGGTTCGGCCTAACAATGCGCGGACGCGTGGTTTATGCCGCCAAAGACCGTGTGGCACAAAATTCAATAAGCTATGAAGAACTGGCTGATCCGAAATGGAAAGGCAAAATCTGCACCAGGCCTGGCGACCACCCGTATAATTTGGGATTAATAGCAGCAATGATTGGCGCACGCGGTGCAGAGGCCACAAAAACATGGCTCGCAGGCCTGAAAGCCAATCTGGCAAACAAACCATCGGGCAATGATCGTTCACAAGCCCAAAGCGTTTATGCGGGCGAATGTGATTTGGCCTTGGGCAACACCTATTATCTGGGGCTGATGGCAACAGACGATAAAGAACCCGAACAAAAAGAATGGGCAAAATCTATCAAAGTTCTGTTTCCGTCATCTGGGCAAATGAACACCAACGTCAATATTTCGGGCATGGCTTTAACCAAAGCAGCGCCAGACAAAGACAATGCCATCAAGCTTATGGAATTTCTGGCCAGCGATATTGGGCAAAAAACCTATGCCGATACGAATTTTGAATATCCGGTCAACCCAAAAATTGAACCGGCGGCCATTGTAAAATCTTGGGGCACCCTGCCCCGTGACAAGATCAACCTGAAAGATATTGCCAAATACCAAGCCGATGCGGCAAGGATGGTGGACGAAGTTGGCTTCAACAACTAATGCACGTTGAATTGCCGCTGAGACCGCCCAGGAAACCAACCGGGCTGGCCATAGTTAACGAATTCTTGGCATGTTTGGCAGAAACATGCTAAAAGACGAGTATCAAAGGGGTTTGAATATGCGTAAGTTTTTTTGGGTAGCGGCGTTGGCGATGATTTCATTAGGCTTTGCACAGGCTGCATTCGCCTATGACAAATTCATCCCCATGGGCCAAGGCTATTCAACCAACAACTTTGATGGCGCAAACCTCACCGCCGAACAGCAGGCTGCCATCAATCAAGCCGATATTTATGAAACAGAGCTTTATCAAAAACAGTTGCGCCAAAAGCAGCTTGATAGCCAAATGAACCGCATGATGTTCGATCGCCAAAACAACGATTCTGGCATGGTTCTCGATTATTAAAACCCTGTTGAACACCACGCCGCCAAAGCGGACTATTTTATAACAAACAGCCCGCCTTTAACGATGCAATGGCATTTTTGATTAGTGAATTGTCAACAAAGCACGTGCTTGGCGTTGTGCCTCAGCAATTTCATCAGCAGTCATTTCTTGGCTTAACTCGCAACGATAGGCCTTTGCAGTTTCATTGCCCTTAAGCGCAGAAATGTTGAACCATTTATGTGCGGCAACAAAACTTTGCTTAACGCCATGGCCCATGCAATATTTCAGGCCCAAGTTCAAAAGATCTTCTGCCTTTGCCGAAAGTGGATTGATTTCAGTTAAAAATTGGTCGGTCATTGTCATGTTAGTGCCCATCCTGTTTTGCCTGTGCTTTTTTGTTTTTTAAGCTTCAGGCGTTGTCCACAACTTCTGCTGCGGTATGGGTTCAATTTGCCTCCAATTTTCCAACGCCGCGTTAAGCGACAAGCTTAAGAAGAATTGAATCGTATTTTAAACTCAATTTAACGATAGTTTTTTATCGTTATATTACAGTGATTTAGGCAAAATTATAATTTGCTTAACCGCGCACGTAAGCCAATTTATTCACCAAAACTTCCAAAGGCGTAAAATCTATTTTGCTGGAATGGCCAAGGTAATTGCCACAGGAAAATGGTCTGATCCGGCATTCTCGCCGATGGTTTCTTGACCCAATGCCCGAATGCCGACGCTGGTGAAAATATGGTCAATGGCCAATTGCGGCAGGCTCAATTGTGAAGGCCAGCTTGGCAGATTTGTCTGGCGCACCAAACTCAAACTTGATGTGAAGGTTTGCAAAACCCGAGAAAATGGCGTGGCGTTAAAATCGCCCATAACCAACAATTGGCCAGGCACAGCTTCCAAATATTTCGCCAAAGCGTTGACTTGTTTGAATTGCGCCACCGCGAATGGAAACCGCGTTGTGTGAACAGCGACCACGTTTAAATTACCAAATTCAGCGCCAAGTGATGCTTGCAAGAATGGCGCACCTTCCCACGTGCCTTTGCCCGTGATGTTTTCCAGAGGTGACTTTGATAGAATTGCAAAGTTGCAAGCCGATATTTCCCAACACGTCGCTTGATAGGGATAATCAGCCTTCAATCCCTCCAACACAGGTTTGCTGGATGGAACAAATTCAACAATCGTCATCACATCAGGATTAAGGGCCTTAACCATCGCAATAATTTGATCGTGATTGGGGTTGTTTGAATGCGCGTTAAACTGCGCCACACGCAAACGCTTCTCACCTTCGGTCGCCAAGCCTTCCGCACCACTTTTTGCAAAGTGCGGCCAAAGCCCATAAGCGCAAATCAAAACAATGAAGCTGACAATTGCGAATAGACCTTTGAACCGTGGCACCGCCAAACCCAGAACCGCCGCCATTGCCAAAAACACAAATTGCATTGCAAATTGTGAAAAAACGTCAAACCTGATCCACAAAAAGCCAAGCCTGCCCAAACACAGGCCAGCCACGCCGATTAACAACAGAATGTTTGCGCCTGTCCAATCGCGGTTTTTGCGCTTCTTGGGCGGTTCAATTGCTGGCGGCACAGTTTTAGAACTTGAACTTGAAACCGATGTGAACGCCACGCTTAAGCCTTATGCTAAATGAGCCTGCTTTCAAGAGGAAGCAGTTCTTCTGGTGTAGCAAAGCCCGGCAATTCTTCAAACTTCTTCTTCCACGCAATAACGTGGGGATAATGCGACAGATCGACATTGCCTTCAGGCGCATAGCGCAACACGCCATAAATGCCGATATCCGCCACCGTGGGTTTTTTGCCCACCACCCATTCAGTTTTACCAAGTTCCTGTTCCAACACCGCTAATGCAGCCTTGGCTTCGGTATCATACATAATGCGAATTTCGTCACCGAACTGGCGAAAGCCCCGAACGCGCGCGCGCAAACGGAAAATTGGCAAAGCCAACTTATCCCATTGCCAGAACAGCCACTCGCGAATGCGCTGGCGTTCCAACGGATTTTTAGAATTAAACTTATCCAGCGTTTCAGAAAGATGCAGCAAAATCGCCGCAGACTGCACACACATCAGTTGCCCGTCGCGCAGTGCCGGAACTTGCCCATAACGATTTTTTACCAAATAATCGGGCTGCTTGTGCCCACCATCGCGCAAATTGATGTGGATATACGAAAATGGATGGCGACACAGCGCCAAACCCAAAGCGGCCGTGTAGCTTGGCCCTGAAGCCGCATTGCCATAAAGCGTAAAACGCTGTTTTTCAGCAGGCGTTGGCCCGCGCGCTGCTTTTGCAACGGTTTTGACAGGTGCTTTTGCCACAGCCTTTTTTGCAGGAGCTGTTTTGGCTTTAGACTTAACGGCGAGCTTTGCCATGGGATAGATATCCTATAATCATACGTGTACAGATAATCAGCACACGGACTATAGCTAAGCCCACAATAAAAGTGAACCAGATATTAAGATATTGCTTAAACTAGTTAATTCCCAGCTTTTGGCGCAGCAAATCATTCACCGCTTGCGGGTTGGCTTTGCCGCCGGTGGTTTTCATCACCTGCCCCACAAACCATCCCAGCATCGATGCTTTCACCTTCACCGCTTCAACCTTATCCGGATTAGCGGCGATAATTTCATCAACGGCTTTTTCGATGGCGCCCATGTCAGTAACTTGCACCAACCCGCGTGTGGCAACGATTTCAGCAGGGTTTCCACCCACGGTCCAAACAATTTCAAACACATCTTTGGCAATTTTGCCGTTGATGGTTCCAGCCGCAATCAAATCGACAATGCCACCAATCTGATCAGCAGAAATTGGTGTTGTTTCAATGGTTTTAGCCTCTTTGTTCAAGCGCCCAAAGAACTCGTTGATCACCCAATTGGCAGACAGTTTGCCATCACGGCCCTTGGCGACGGCTTCAAAGAAATCAGCAGACTTTTGTTCTGCAACCAAAACTGAAGCATCATACGCAGACAGGCCATAAGTCGAAACAAAGCGCGCCCTTTTCTCATCGGGCAATTCCGGCAGGCTGGCTTTAATCTCAGCCACATGGGCCATATCAAGTTTCAGCGGCAACAAATCTGGATCAGGGAAATAGCGATAGTCATGGGCTTCTTCCTTTGAACGCATCGAACGCGTTTCACCCTTTTTGGGGTCATAAAGCCTGGTTTCCTGATCAATCTTGCCGCCATCTTCCAAAATGCCAATCTGGCGACGCGCCTCATATTCAATGGCTTGGCCCATAAACCGAATGGAATTGACGTTCTTAATTTCACAGCGCGTGCCAAAGGCATCGCCGGGCTTGCGCACGGAAACATTCACGTCGGCCCGCATAGAGCCTTGTTCCATGTTACCATCACACGTGCCGAGGTAGCGCATAATCTGGCGCAGCTTGGTAACATAGGCCTTGGCTTCATCGGCTGAACGCATATCGGGCTTGGATACAATTTCCATCAAAGCACAGCCCGAACGATTAAGGTCAACATAGCTCATATTCGGATGTTGATCATGCAAAGACTTGCCAGCATCTTGTTCCAAATGCAGCCGTTCAACCCGCACGGGGATGGATTTGCCATCATCCAGATCAATCGTCACCACGCCCTCGCCCACGATGGGCTGTTTGAACTGTGAAATCTGATAGCCCTGCGGCAAATCCGGATAGAAATAATTCTTGCGGTCAAACACCGAAACTTCGTTGATCTCAGCTTTAAGCCCAAGCCCAGTGCGAACCGCCTGTTCCACGCAAAATTCGTTGATCACCGGCAACATGCCGGGCATAGCCGCATCCACAAACGAAACATGGTCATTCGGCTCGCCGCCAAATTCAGCCGAAGCGCCCGAAAACAATTTGGCCTTTGACAAAACCTGCGCATGAACCTCAAGGCCAATGATGATTTCCCAATCACTCAAAGCCCCTTTGATCCAATCCTTCTTATCCGCAACGCGCTTGGCAGCTTCTAACATATTTCAATCCTCGTGTTCGCGGTGGGAATAATGGAGCCGAGGCCAAAGATCAAGGATGCGGCGCGGCGCGCACAATTGGGGCGACTTGGAAAAAGTCGATCAAGCCGCCTCTTCTCTGTTCACCACAATGCCAAGCGCTGCCAGATATAAATCAATCATGGCTTCTTCTTCTTGGCGCTCTTCAGGCTCTTTTTTGCGAAGTGAAATTACTTTGCGCAAAATCTTAATGTCAAAGCCATTGCCTTTGGCTTCGGCGTAAACTTCTTTGATGTCTGCGGCGATGGTTTTCTTTTCTTCTTCCAAGCGTTCAATGCGCTCTACCAATGTTTTCAGTTGGCCTTCAGCGAAAGTGGTTTTGGTAACGTCAGCCAAGTTAATCTCCGATTTAATGAGTGTTTGATTTTAAAGTTTGTGTGGGGCCGGTTTGATGTTTGGCTTTCCATTCATCATAGGACATTCCATAAATATGCTGGCGTGCTTCATCTTTTGAAACATCAACGCCTTGTGCCTTGGCCGCATCTTCATACCAATTTGATAAACAGTTGCGGCAAAAGCCCGCCAAGTTCATCAAATCCAAGTTTTGAACATCGTCACGTTTGCGCAAATGTTCAACCAGCCTGCGAAAAGCCGCGGCTTCCAATTCAGTTTGCGTTTTAAGGTCTGGTTTCATCGCCCTTACATAGGCGTGAAGCTGGCGCGCGCCAATGGGTTGCCTCAATTCATCCACAAGTCAGAAAGGCTTGTTCATAGGCTCAGAATCCCTTAGTGAAAGACGAAAGCTGCGATTTGCCTGCAAATTGCCGCATTGGCTTGGGATATTGGGGCTTGGGAGAATAAACGGCATGAAACGCAATCTGGGGCCTTTTATCAGCGCCTTCTTGTTGCTGGGCTTTTGGGCCCTGCCAGCAAAGGCAGATTTAAAACTATGCAACAACACCACAAGTTCGGTGAATGTTGCCGTTGGCTATAAAGATAAAGAGGGTTGGGCTTCTGAAGGCTGGTGGAAAGCGGCACCCGCCGCTTGTGTAAAATTGCTCAAAGGCCCGTTGATCGCGCGTTATTATTATGTTTTTGCAGTGGATCTGGATCGCACCAAGGGTGGCTCTTGGGGCGGCAAGGCCATGATTTGCACACGCGATAAAATATTCACAATTCGCGGCATCGAAAATTGTGCTGAACGTGGATACTTAAAACAAGGCTTTTTCGAAGTCGACACTGGCGACAAGATCGATTGGACAGTTTCTCTGGCCGGCGATAAAACCACGCCTCCCGCTGCAGCCGATGGAACAGCACAACCCGTTCCAGCTCCGGCAGCAGTGCCAGATGCTACAGCACCCGCCCTACCGGCAACTACAAACACTCAAACAGGTCAATAAATCTTGCGCAGAAAACGTAAAGTTAAAATCCTAGCAACGCTGGGCCCCGCATCCGCGACTCGCGAGATGATCGAAAAATTATTCATTGCTGGCGTGGACGTGTTCCGCATCAACATGAGCCACACTAGCCATGTGTTGCTAAAAGAACTGCACGGCCACATTCGCGCCGTTGAAGAAAAAGTAAAACGCCCGATTGGCATTCTGGCAGATTTGCAAGGCCCAAAAATTCGGATTGGCACTTTCGCAGACAAAGAAGTTAAAATCGTTTCTGGCCAAAATTTTATTTTTGATACCAACCCAGAACCGGGAGATGAAACACGGGTGTTTCTGCCACATCCAGAAATTTTTGCGGGCGCAAAACTTGGCGAAAATCTTTTGTTGAATGATGGTCGCTTGCGCGTGCAAATCAATAAAATTTCACCTGATCGGTTGGATACAACGGTTATTTATGGCGGCATGTTGTCCAATCGCAAGGGCGTTAATTTGCCTGACACGCTTTTGCCAATTCCGGCGCTGACAGAAAAAGATCGCGCAGATTTAGAAGCCGCCGCCGTGTTGGGCGTGGATTGGATTGCACTTTCATTCGTGCAACGCGCCGAAGACGTTGCCGAAGCACAACGCCTTGTGAAAGGCCGTGCCGGCGTTATGGCCAAGATCGAAAAACCATCAGCCCTTCCGGTGTTGGACGAGATTTTAAAAATTGCTGATGGCCTGATGGTTGCACGCGGCGATTTGGGCGTTGAACTGCCGCTTGAAACCGTGCCTTCCAAACAAAAGCACATCACCCGCGCCGCGCGCCGCTATGGCAAGCCAGTGGTTGTAGCTACGCAAATGTTGGAATCGATGATTACCGAACCTGTTCCAACCCGTGCTGAAGTTTCAGACGTTGCAACAGCCGTTTATGAAGGTGCTGATGCGGTTATGCTTTCTGCTGAAAGCGCTTCTGGCGCTTGGCCTGAAAAGGCTGTGCAGACCATGGACAAGATTGCCCAATCCGCTGAGAATGATGTTTACTACGCCAGCATCGTTCATGCCCAGCGCACTGATCCTGAACATACCGTTGCTGATGCAATTTCAGCAGCCGCACGCACAATTGCTGAAACGCTGCAAGTGCCCGCCATCGTGTGTTACACGGGCGGCGGCTCAACCGGCAATCGCGTGGCGCGTGAACGGCCCAACATGCCTATTCTTGCCCTAACCCCCATTGTTGCAACAGCGAGGCGCATGACACTGACATGGGGCATTCACCCCTTGGTGGTGGCAGACGCAAAAACATTAGATGAGATGATGAGCCAAGCTGGCCAACTGGCCTATAGCGAGGAATTTGCCAAACCCGGTGAAAAGATCTTGATCACCGCTGGCGTTCCCATTGGTTCGCCAGGCACAACCAACATGTTGCGCGTGGCCACATTGGGCCCAGGCGGCAAAGGCGTTTAACGTTTCATTTCTTTGGCGATGGCATTGGTGAGATAAAGTGCAACCAATGCCATCACCACCATAACACCTAAAAATCCCCAATCTTGCTGGCTCAAAACAAATCCTGCGGGCGTGTGCTTTTGCCACAACAAAATTCCGGCAAACAAACCTAGCAACGCCAATGTTGCAAGTGTTCCTTTGCGCAAAATTGACATCAACATGTGTGCAAGGGGTGACATTTCCGCCATTGTGATCTTTCCTCTATCTGGGGCATAAGGTTGCAACTCTAGCGGAAAGCATCTCATGTCCAAATCAAAACTTGATCGCAGCACTTTAAAACCCGGTACCAAATTGGTTTCTGCCGCGCGTGAATTCAATGAGCATGGCATGGTGAACCCTGCTGTCTATCGCGCCTCGACAATTACATTTCCCGATGTTGAAACATTAAAGAACGGCAGCCAACCCTATACGTATGGCAGGCGCGGCACACCCACTTCACTGGCCATTGAAACAGCCATTGCCGAATTGGAAGGCGGCTATAAATGCAAAGTTACGCCTTCAGGGGTTGCAGCAATTACCACGGTGATGCTGGCTTTTCTCAAAACCGGCGATCATGTTCTGATTCCAGATTGTGTTTATGGCAATGTCCGCGAACTTTGCAACAACCTGCTTTCTGGGCTTGGAATTGAAAGTACCTTCTATGATCCGATGATCGGAGAAAAGCTCCGTACACTGATTAAACCCAACACCAAGATGGTCTATCTCGAAAGCCCCGGATCACAAACGATGGAAATTCAGGACGTGCCCCTTTTGGCCCGCATCGCCCATGAGGCCGGAGCACTCGCTGTTATTGACAATACGTGGAGTGCTGGGCTCTATTTCAAGCCTTTCGAACATGGTTGCGATGTTTCAATTCAGGCCGCTACAAAATATATTACGGGCCATTCTGATTGCATGTTGGGCGCTGTTACCTGCACTGAGGCAACATGGCGGCACTTCAAATGGATATATGAAACCATGGGCATGTTCGCCGGGCCTGATGATATGTATCTGGCCCTTCGCGGCCTTCGCACTTTAGATGTGCGCATGGAACGGCACATGAAATCTGCCATCACCATTGCGCAATGGTTGCGCACCCGCGACGAGGTTGAAACCGTGTTGCACCCTGCCCTTACAAACGCGCCGGGCCATGAAATTTGGAAACGCGATTTCAAAGGATCATCCGGCCTTTTTTCCATCATTCTAAAACCCACCTCAGAAAAAGCTGTGGCGGCAATGTTGGATAATATGCAACTTTTTGCCATGGGCTATAGCTGGGGCGGCTTTGAAAGCCTGATGATTCCCTTCACCCCCATTCGCACCGCCACCACCTGGCAAGCAAACGGCCAAGCGCTGCGCCTGCAAATCGGCTTGGAACACCCGGAAGACCTGATTGCTGATTTAGAACAAGGCTTTAAGCGGCTCAAAAATAATCCTTGAATATTCTCTTTTTATTCCTATCTATTCTTTATAAGGAGTTTTCAATGAACACTATATTCAAATTTATCATAGGCTTAGCCACAGTTTTCACCCTCTCCACGGGCGCGTTTGCCCAACAGGCTGATGACCCGGAAGTTATTTTCAAAAAGAACACCGTGTTCCACCTCCTCTCACCAGACGCGAAGTTAGCCACCTATGTAATTGATGATCCTGCCATTTCTGGCGTTGCCTGCTATTTCACTGTGCCCGAACAAGGCGGGTGGACGGGCTGGGCCGGCTTTGCCGAACAACGCTCTGAAACCTCCATCGCCTGCCGCCAAGTGGGGCCCGTGAAGATCAGCGCGAAATTCGGCCAAGGCGATAATATCTATGAACAACGCCGCTCATTTTTCTTCAAAACCATGCACATCGTGCGCGGCTGCGATGCCAAGCGCAACGTGTTGGTCTATCTCAGCTACACCGATAAACTGGTCGACGGCTCCCCCCAAAACTCCACCTCAACCGTGCCCCTGATGCCCTGGGGAAATGACGCAGCGCCGAAATGCGGGGATTTTTTGGTGCAATGAGTTGAGAGGCTTCTATCCGCTAAGCGATTGTTGCAGGCAGACCTGTTGCGCTTAGTTGATCACTGGGTCTTTCCGCCTTGGCTCCCTTGGTATTCTTGAATATATTTCTGACAAAGTTATAAAAGTTGGATGTTCTTCAGTGGGCCTAAACGATGGTTCTGGAATTTCCAAAATAACGGATGGTTTTTGAAATGCAGAAGCTAAGAGAAGATCGCGCTGCATTCCTGCCTTTACTTCTGGCATATTGAAAGTTCGCTCTACCACCCAAAAAATGTCCTGTAGTTACAGAATCGTTCTCGAAGGATCTCCATAGAAGCGTCGGGATTGGGGAGCAAAGCATTGTGAAATATTTTATTATATTGGATTGCGGTTACTTTATCGCGGCTAACTTTCCCCCCCTTCACAATTCGAATTGTTCTCGAACTTTTATGTATTTCGTCCCAATGCCCGTGTAGCCATTGGTTTCGTAGCCCTGACAGTAGAACTATGTCACTTGGTGAAAAAATTCCTAGTAGGTCTTGAGCCAAATCTAGGTAGCGAGCTAACACCCCTAAGTAATGAGGTGCTGCTAAAACACCTCTTTTTTTTGCTTGGATTTCCAGCCCCCTAATTCTGGGTCGGTATTCTTCGCAGGAATCGACCAAGCCACACACAAGTATGCCAAATAGTCGATTGCGTAATTCAGGTGCCTCGTTAAAATATGGATCGACAAGATAATATGCCCAAGAATTTACGATAGAGTTTATAGCGAAGGGTATGGAACAAATGCGGTTTGCTATTTCCATCTCTGGTGTTGGTGATGTATTATTGCTTTGTTGCATTTTTAGTGGTTCAGAATCACTTTCGTTGCGCCAAAAATTTACCGACCGTTTTGGATAGGACATTTGTACATCCTATTACATTAAGGGCAAGCACATCAAAACGGCAAGTTCCCTCACCTATCCCACTCGCTTTACTCGCGGGCCCCTTTCCTCTCCCGCTTTGCGGGCGAGGACGGCGGTGTTCTTTCTCCCAATTCCTCCATGGTCGGGCTTGACCCGACCAACTAGACTTTCGATATGTGTAATGGATGCTAGTCTGGATCAGCGGGTCAGGCCCGCCGATGGAGGGATTTTGGATTGTCGTCTAACGCGCGAAGGGACCTCATCAGTCGCTTTGCGACAGCTTCTCCAAAGGAGAAGCGTGAGGTGAGACAAGGCGCAAATCAGATTGCCCTTCTCCTCTGGAGAAGGTGCCCGAAGGGCGGATGAGGTTCCTCTCGTAACGTCAAACCCTAATCCACCGCCTCTTCAAACAACCGATCAAACTCTGTGGCATATCTTGCCGCCAGTTCAGGGTTGTTCCAGATCACCATGGCGTTTTCGGCGTTACGCTCGGCGGCGGCAAAGCTGTAGTTGAAGGAACCTGTTTCCACGTGCTTGCCATCCACCACGATGAACTTGTCATGCATGATGGGATATTTGGCATCAGCCCGCACGGCAACGCCACAGGCATCCAGATAATCGCGTTTGGAATTGCCGCGCCCGTGGGGGTTTGACCGCTGGTCGAGAACGGCTGTCACCATAACCCCGCGCGCAGCCGCGTTGCACAAGGCGTCGGCAATGGGTTTTGATGTCATCTGGTAAGCCGCAATCACCACCGACACGTCAGACGCATCAATAATTTTCTCCACCAAACGCTGGGCTTGGCGTTGTGGAAACGGGGCAAAGGCAATCTCTATCAGGCTGCCTGATGGAACGCGGTTCAAGCGCCGTTCGCTTGCGATTTTAGCCTTATCAATTGCACCTGTGGCGATTTGATCAGCAATTGCAGGCACAGCCTTTTTGCTTTTGGCAGCAACAGGGGCCACCAGCAGAGCGACAACACCACAGGCCAGCACGATGGATTTTAACATGAGAACATCGAATCAAACGCCAGCACCAATGCTGGGGAAAGCGATGATCTCAATGTGCCGTTAATATGTTGTTAATGGAATGGCGACCTCGGCTGGATTCGAACCAGCGACCCACGGATTAGAAATCCGTTGCTCTAGTCCAGCTGAGCTACGAAGTCGGTTTGGCCAATCTAGCGGCTTGGCGTTAATGCGTCCAGTTGACTGTGCGGCCGAATTTGAAATTATCTGAATATGATTTTTTGTTGATGCGCACCGGTGCCACCGTGGCCACTGTATAGGCAAGGCCGTTGCGCTTGGCATAATCTTCGGCTTCTTCTTGGCTGTCAAAGCGCAGCTTCACTTGGGTTGTGGTGTCGCCCGATGTCCAGCCCATCAAAGGGTCTTGGGTGGG
>JAYUHQ010000140.1:0-5146 GCA_043766895.1 Aestuariivirga sp. | reverse complement strand
CGTCAGTGGCTTGGGTTGGCGATACTGATATGCTGCCGCATTTGTGGAATTTCATGAAGGCTGGCCCCATCACAGTCCGCATTATTGTTCATCAACCTTGCGTTCCAGACAACCGCAAGGTCATGTCCAAAACTGCCAAGGGTTTGATCAAATCAACCTTGGTTGAAGCGCTGCGTGGAATGCGCTAGCAGATAGCCCATGTCGAAAACCGTGCATATCAAAACCTATGGCTGCCAGATGAATGTCTATGATTCAACGCGCATGCGCGATGTGTTGGCACCCTTGGGGTATCGAGAAACAGATGATGCAGAAACAGCAGATTTGGTCATTCTCAACACCTGCCATATTCGTGAAAAGGCCGCAGAAAAAGTCTATTCAGAATTAGGTCGGCTGCGCGATCTTAAGGTGGCGCGTGCTGAACAGGGCCAAGACATGATGATTGCGGTTGCAGGCTGCGTTGGCCAAGCCGAGGGCTCGGAGATTACCCGCCGCATGAAATCGGTTGATCTGGTTTTTGGACCACAAACCTATCACCGCTTGCCTGAACTTTTAAAGCAGCGCCGCAACACTGGCCAAGCGGTGGTCGAAACTGAATTTAGTGTTGAACGCAAATTTGATGACTTGCAAACAACACCACTGACCGGAAACTCTGTTGCAGCATTTCTAACAATCCAAGAGGGTTGTGACAAGTTTTGCACCTTCTGTGTGGTGCCCTATACGCGCGGCGCAGAATTTTCCAGGCCGGTTGCTCAAATTGTGAGCGAAGCCGAAAAGCTTGCAGCAAAGGGGGTGCGCGAAGTTACCCTGCTTGGCCAAAACGTAAATGCTTATCGCGGCGCCGACAGCATTGGCCAAAGCAGCTTGGCCAAACTTGTCAATCAATTGTCGCAAATCAAAGGCATTGAACGCATCAGATACATGACAAGCCACCCGCGCGATATGTCTGATGATTTGATTGCGGCCCATGGCGCAAATGAAAAATTGATGCCATTTTTGCATTTGCCCGTGCAATCAGGTTCAGACCGTGTTTTGAAAGCCATGAACCGTGGCCACTCATCAGCGCATTATCTAAACATCATCGACCGGATGCGAAAGGCCAGACCAGACATGGCTATTTCGGGTGATTTCATTGTGGGTTTTCCGGGGGAAACCGAAGCAGATTTTGAAGATACGCTAAAACTGGTGACCGACGTACACTATGCTTCTGCCTATAGTTTTAAATATTCAACCAGACCCGGAACCCCGGCAGCAGAACGCCAAGACCAAGTGGATGAAGCCCTAAAATCTGAACGTCTGCTCAGGTTGCAAGCGCTTATTGCGGAACAAACGGCAGCGTTTAACGTTTCCTGCATTGGCAAAACCTTTGGCGTGCTTTTGGAAAAACCCGGGCGGCAAGCTGGGCAGTTGATCGGCCGTTCGCCCTATCTGCAATCGGTTCATCTTGAAGGCGAAAACCTTAAAATTGGCGAACTCGTCAACATCACTATAAAATCAGTTGGCCCAAACAGTCTTTCGGGGCAATATAGCCCCAACACATAGAGGAGACAGATCCGCTTGAATCGCAATGCTGGTGCCCTAAAATCCTTAGATCCTGATGAAAGCGCTTTGTCGCTTGCCTTTGAAGATAACCGCATTATGGCGCTTTTGTTGGGCGAACATGATGCCCACTTGGCCCAAATTGAACATCGGTTGAGTGTAGCCATAACCCCACGCGGCAATCGCATTTCAATCAAAGGCGATAGCAATTCCAGCGAACTGGCCCGAGCGGTTTTGCTACATCTCTATTCGAAAGCGGCCCGCGGCAGCGAAATTAACCGTGGTGAAATTGATGGTGCAATTCGTATGGTAAAATTGGCGGAAGGCAAAGACCAGCAGGTTGACGGTGGCGTAAAAACCCGCCGCAAAACCGTCTCGGCCCGAACCCCCAATCAAGGCAACTATATTGAGGCTATTCGCAAGCATGAATTGGTGTTTGGTGTGGGGCCTGCCGGCACAGGCAAAACCTATCTGGCAGTGGCCTGTGCTGCCGAAGCCTTGATGAATGGCGAGGTTGACCGTATTATTCTGTCGCGGCCCGCAGTCGAAGCGGGCGAACGACTGGGCTTTTTGCCCGGCGACATGAAAGAAAAAATCGATCCTTATCTGCGCCCCCTTTACGATGCACTTTATGATATGATGCCGCAAAGTTTGGTTGCTAAGGGATTGGCTGAAAACCAAATTGAAATCGCACCCTTGGCGTTTATGCGTGGCCGAACCTTGTCATCAGCATTTATTATTCTCGATGAGGCCCAAAACACCACACCGCAGCAAATGAAAATGTTTTTGACCCGTTTGGGCGAAGGCAGCCGCATGGTGATAACCGGCGATCCAACCCAAATTGATTTGCCCAGCAATATTCAATCTGGCCTTGACGAAGCCTTGGTTATTTTGGATGGCGTTAAAGGCATTGGCATGATCAAGTTTGATGCGGCAGATATTGTGCGCCATCCGCTGGTGGGCCGCATTGTGCAAGCTTACGACAAAAAGCAAATGCCCACACGGCGCGGACGCGTCTAAATGTCCATCGAGATTGATGTGCATGATGCGCGGTGGAAACGCATGGCCAATTTGCATCAGAAAATTGAAGTGGCCCACGCCTTAAGTCTGTCCAAGGTAGATGCAAAAAAGCAAACCACGTTTTTATTGGCAGATGACAAAACACTCAAAGCATTAAATAAGGCTTGGCGGGGCAAAAACAAACCCACCAATGTTTTATCTTTTCCAGCACCCACCGCGGTGCGGATGCCGCGTGGACAAACCAAACCCTTGGGCGATATTGCGCTAAGCTATGACACTTTGGCAAAAGAGGCCAAGGCAGCTAAAATAACCATTGCTGATCATATGGTGCATTTGGTGGTGCATGGTCTGCTTCACCTTGTGGGCCATGATCACACAGAAGATGCAGAAGCTGAGAAAATGGAACGCCGCGAAATTCGCATTTTGGCAAAGCTGGGCATCGCCAATCCCTATGTGCTAGAATAGCATAAACATGTTAAAGGCCTAGAATACGAAAATGTCTGAAGTTAAAAAGCCAACATTGCTGTCCAAGCTCAAGCGCAAGCTTGGGCCGAAGAATGTTGACCTTCACAAAAGCCTCGAAGGTGTAATCGAAAGCCACGCCGAAGAAACGGGTGCCCACACGCTTGATGGTGATGCCCGCTCAATGATGCGCAATGTTATTGGCTTTGCCGATATGCGGGTTAATGATTTGATGGTGCCGCGCGCCAATATTATTGCCGTGGAAGATACAGCCACAATGCGCGAACTTTTGGCGCAATTCATCGAGGCCAATCACTCTCGCCTGCCGATTTATCGTGAAAGCTTGGATGATGTGGCAGGTATGATCCATGTCAAAGATTATTTGCGCTGGATGACATCAAAAGGCTCCAAGAAGAAAACCAAACTGGTGCCCGAAGCTGGTGTTACGCTGCCTGCCAAAGAACTTTCCTCAACCATCAAGCAACATCCAAGCCTGCTGCGTGATGTGTTGTTTGTGCCGCCTTCAATGCCTGCGCCCGATTTGTTGTTGAAAATGAAAGCGTCTCATATCCATCTGGCCATTGTGGTTGATGAATATGGTGGCACCGACGGCATTGTATCTTTGGAAGATTTGGTGGAAGTCATCATCGGCGATATTTCAGATGAACATGATACTGATGATGAACAAGATATGCTGCATATGGTGGATGAAAAAACCTATGTGGCCAATGCGCAGGTCGAGATCTCCAAGCTGGATGAAAGATTGAAAGTTGATCTTTTGCCGGATGATCAAGAAGATGAAGCCGACACGCTGGCAGGGCTTGTGTTTGAAATGGCAGGTCGTGTGCCAGCGCGTGGTGAAATTATAAAGCACCCTTCGGGCTTGGAATTTGAGATCATGGATTCAGATGCCAGGCGCATCAAGCGGGTGCGCATTCATATCAAATCAGCGCCTGAAAATTTTAACAATGAAGCCCAAGAGGGCTGATCGATGGGAATCATCACGCCAAAATCACCATTGTTTGACAAACACGGCCTAGCCGGGCTTGACCAGCGCTCGCGTGAGATTTTTCGCAACATTGTTGAAACTTACATTTCAACCGGCGAACCCGTTGGCTCTCGTACCATTTCAAAAAGCTTGGAAGGCCAGCTCTCTCCCGCGTCGATTCGCAATGTGATGATGGATTTGGAAGAAACCGGCTTGGTCTATTCCCCCCACACCTCGGCTGGCCGTATGCCAACTGAAGCTGGCTTGCGGTTTTTTGTGGATGCGCTGCTAGAAATCAACGCCATTGATGATTCTGAACGCGCCCGCATAGACGCTGAAGTAAAAGCCTCTAACCGTTATCGTCGGGCTGAAGATGTGTTGGGCGAAGCCTCCACCATGTTGTCAGGCCTATCGCAATGCGCCAGCTTGGTGATGAGCCCTAAGTTCAATTCAAAACTTAAACATATTGAATTTGTCAGCCTTTCGCCGGGCCGTGCTTTGGTCATTTTGGTCAATGAGGAAGGCTCAGTTGAAAACCGTTTGATTGATGTGCCAGCGGGTCTCACACCTTCCATTTTTATGCGCGCTACAAACTATCTCACTGCTTTGGCCCAAGGGCGCAGCATTGATGAAGTGCAGCGCCACGTGGCCGATGAAATGCAAACGTTGCGGCGCGAACTGGATGAGGTTTCAGCCAAACTGGTTGAAAGCGGCCTTGCCGTTTGGTCTGGCCATAGCGATGCAGAATCTAAAAACTTAATTGTGCGCGGGCAAGCCAATTTGCTCGAAAGCCAAACAGCCTCTGCTGATTTAGAGCGCATTCGCAAATTATTTGACGATATTGAAAACAAAAAAGATCTTGTTGAAATTTTGGGTTTGGCGGAAAAAGCCGAAGGTGTTCGCATTTTTATAGGTTCTGAAAATCGGCTGTTTTCGATGTCGGGCTCGTCGCTTGTGGTGGCACCGTTTAAAAATCGCGATGAAAAAATTATCGGCGTTCTAGGCATTATCGGGCCCACACGGTTGAATTATGCCCGCATAATTCCCATGGTGGATTATACCGCCAAAATGGTGGGCCATCTCCTCTCTTGATTTTTGAGATGCTTTTGCCGATATGCAAGCCAACCAAGGATGTGATTG
>JAYUHQ010000139.1:0-1887 GCA_043766895.1 Aestuariivirga sp. | reverse complement strand
GGCTATTTAACCTCTGGCGGTTATGGCTATACGGTGGGCAAGCCCATTGGTTATGGCTATGTGCGCAATGCTGAAGGCGTGTCGGAAGAGTATGTTGCCCAAGGCCAATATGAACTCGTTGTTGCTCAAGAGCGGGTTAAAGCATTCGCGCATTTGAAGCCGCTTTATGACCCGGAGAATCTCAAAGTTAAGGCTTGAAGCTCATACATTTGTGATAGCGGCCATCAACGCTGGTGGCGTAACTCGCTGTAGTCATGCGGTGTGAAATTTTCGGGCTGTTGAGTTCAATGCTCGGAATTTCGGCAAAGGGTGCGCCGTGTTGGGTTTTGCTCAGGTACAAATTTTTCAGCGCAATATAGGTTTGGCTGGTGGCAAAGGCATCTTGCTTTTCTGTTTCCAAATCTGCGCGAATTTGTTTTGCCGTCAGTGGCAAATGATTGTTCAAAGCAATTTGGCCAATTGCTTTTTCACTATTACTCACAGCGGCAAGGGGTTTGCCATCTTTGCCATAAAGCAACAAATCACCATCGCGGCTGTTGTTTTGGTTGCTTAAAATATTGACCAAATGTTGAAAGGCAGCGTTGCGGCTGGAATAGCGCCCGGCATTAAAATCTGCAAAGCGAAAGATTTTTTTGCCATAACCAGAGTCATAGCCCAGCAATTGTTTCACGCCATAATACATGCCGCCATGGCGGGTATAAAGTTCATCACGCACTGCATAAACATCGGTCAACGTCATTGGCAGCCAGCGGCGCTGGCGGGCGTTATCCATGGCAAAGCGCACCGAAACTTGCATAGAGCCCACGGTTGAAATGTTGTTGCGCTCTTCAATCAATTGGTTGAGCAGGCCACTTTGAATAACCAATGAAAGATTGGAATAGTTTCCAGCGTCATCAATCAAGCTGCGATAGGTTCGGTCGAGATCATGTTCAGTGCGCGCAGTTTTTATGCGTTGCAAATAGCTGGTGGTGCCCTTGGGGTGGCTATCGAGAAACACCAAAACCACGCGACCCAAAATGGGGATGCGGTCTAATTTATCTTTCAGCGTTTTATAGGCCAAAGCGCCCAAACCCGCCACAGCCGGATCAGCCACAAAATTTGACTCTTGGTCGATTACAGCAATGGACGCGCAGATATTTTCGCGCGTAGGTGGCAACTGGTTCAGGTGCAACACATCCAACAAATCATCGGCCCAACCTTGGGCATCTTTCACATTGGGTCTGGCATGTTTGATCAGCTTTGCTGTTTGGGCGCTTGATAGATCAGACGATTGCCCAACGGCAGCAACTGGAACAATTAAGAGGAAAAGAGTTGTAAAGAGTCGTCGCATGGCTTGCAGAATAGTGTGATTTGTGGCGAATTTACAGAAGGGAGATTTTTATGAATCGCAAAGATGCTGTGGCCTTAGATGCCGAAGATAGTTTGAAACACAAACGTGGTGCTTTCAGCATCCCTGAGGGGATGATCTATCTGGACGGCAATTCGCTTGGGGTTTTGCCACGCGCGGCTGTGGCGCGGGTTAAACATGCCGTTGATGTGGAATGGGGCCAAGATTTAATCACCTCGTGGAACAAGCACGGCTGGTTTCAATTGCCGCTGAAAATGGGTGATAAAATTGCCAAGCTGGTGGGCGCAGCAGAAGGAAGCGTGATTGTGGGGGACACGCTTTCAATCAATGTGTTCAAAGTGCTAAGTGCCGCCTTGGCCAAGAATCCAACACGCAAGGTGGTTTTGTCAGATACTGGCAATTTCCCGTCTGATCTTTATGTGGCGCAAGGGCTTTCACAATTTATGAATGATGGGCATGTGCTTCGCGCAGTTTCGCCTGAACAGGTGATCAACTCAATCACAGATGATGTGGCCGTGGTGATGATAACCGAGGTGGAT
>JAYUHQ010000138.1:0-5167 GCA_043766895.1 Aestuariivirga sp. | reverse complement strand
TGATTGATACGATGAGCGCAAGTGTGGGCCAACAATTCGAGGCAGGTGTGCGGCTTGATCTTGATCTCGATCAGGTTGAAGCGTTGAGCCATGATCGTGATGCACTGTGGCAACGCGTGAACAACGCCAGCTTCCTAACCGATGCCGAAAAGCGCCAAGCGGTTGGATATGGGAAAGAGATATCTACCCTTCTCCCCTTGAGGGAGAAGGTGGCGCGAAGCGCCGGATGAGGGGTCGATCAGATCTAAAATATTTTGTTCTGAGCGACCCCTCATCCGTCTCGCGCAAAAGGCGCGATCCACCTTCTCCCTCAAGGGGAGAAGGGAAACACAAAATGAAAGATTTAACTAATGACCCTTCGTCTCAAACGGCGCGGGCTGGAACTGCCGTTATCGGCCGTGCCCGGCACCGGCGTGTTCTCTGGCTATGCTTCGCTGTTTGGCGAGCGCGACCAATCTGGCGATATTGTAATGCCCGGCGCTTTTGCAAATTCGCTGAAAATGCGCGGCGCTGCTGAAATCCGCATGTTGTTTCAGCATGATCCATCAGAGCCCGTGGGCACCTGGGTTGAAGTGCGCGAAACGGATCGTGGCCTTTATGTGTTGGGCCGGCTTGACCAAAATGTGCAACGCGGGCGCGAGCTTAATTCGCTTCTGGAATCAGGCGGCATTGATGGCCTTTCCATCGGCTTTAAAACCATTGCCGCCAAAAATGATCGCACGCGAAAGCTGCGTCTGCTGACCAAAATTGATCTGTGGGAAATTTCACTCGTCACCTTTCCAATGTTGGAAGGGGCGCGCGTGAGCCAAGTGAAATCTGAAATCCGGGCGCGGGCAGATTCACTTTTTACCAAACCACCAGCCCGACCCTTTCAACGGAGTAATTCCATCCATGGATAATTTAGAAACCAAAGTGGCCTCACCCGCCAATGATTACAACGATGTGCTTTCCACATTCGAAGCCTTCAAAGATGCAAATGATGAACGCTTAGAACAAATTGAAAAGCGTATGAGTGCAGATGTCATCACAGCCGAAAAAGTTGATCGCATCAACAAAGCCTTGGACGACATGATTTTAAAATCACGCCGCCCACAATTGGCCCATGAACCAAAACAAGAAACCAGCGAACACAAAAAGGCTTTTGATAGCTATGTGCGCAAAGGCGATTCATTTGGTCTTGCAGGCATTGAAGCAAAAGCCATGTCAATTGGTTCAGCGCCTGATGGCGGCTATCTTGTGCCACCTGAAACCGAAGCTGAAATTGGCCGCTTGATTTCAAAAGCCTCGCCGTTTCGCGAAATCTGTGATGTGCGCCAAATTTCTGCTTTGGTTCACAACAAACCGTTTAACACCACCGGACATTCAGTGGGGTGGATTGGTGAAGCAGCAGCGCGGCCACAAACCACATCTGCTACATTGGCCCAGCTTTCCTATCAAACGATGGAGCTTTATGCCATGCCCGCGGCAACGCAGGCGCTGCTGGATGATTCAATTGTGAACATTGATGATTGGATGGCGCGCGAAGTTCAAATTGTGTTTGGCGAACAAGAAACCAACGCCTTCACCAATGGCGATGGCATCACCCAACCCAAGGGCTTTTTGAACTATGCCAAAGTTGCGCAAAGTTCCTGGACATGGGGCAACACGGGCTATGTGCCAACGGGCGTTGCTGGCGGTTTTGCCGCCACAGCTCCCACCGATAAAATTGTTGATCTGATGTATTCCGTGAAAGCTGGATATCGCACCAATGCGCGCTTTATGATGAGCCGCAACACCCAAGCCCAGATTCGCAAATTCAAAGATGGCCAAGGCAATTATTTGTGGCAGCCCGCACAGGCGGCCAATACGCAAGCCACGCTTCTGTCATTTCCCGTGACAGAAAACGAATATATGCCAGACATCGCCACCGATGTTCACGCCCTGGCTTTTGGTGATTTTCATCGCGGCTATTTGATTGTGGATCGTGTGGGGGTTCGTGTGTTGCGTGATCCCTACACGGCCAAGCCTTATGTGTTGTTCTATGTCACCAAACGCGTGGGCGGCGGCATGCAAGATTTCGATGCGATTAAAACATTGAAGTTCGGTCTCACCTAAGCACTGGCCCTGCCTCATTTGCGTGGGGCAGGGCGCATTTCAGGAAATCAAAATGGCTCTCATATTAACAACGCCCCCAACGGGCGAACCTATAAGCTTGGCTGAAGCCAAGGCGCATTTGCGTTTAACGATCAATGATGATGATGGATATATCAGTACACTGATCATTGCCGCGCGGCGTGCGGTTGAAAGCCGCTATGGCATAAACATTATGCAGCAAAGCTGGTCACTGTTTGCCGATGCTTGGCCCGCCGATGGCATTTTTCATTTGCCGCTTTGGCCAGTTCTATCTGTAGAAAGTCTGACCAGTTTTGCCGATGATGATACGGCCTCGTTGATTGACCCCGCGCATTATTATCTTGATCAAGCCACGCGCCCGCCACGGCTGGCCTTGCGCGTGGGACGCGCGTTTGCCCCGCCTGGTCGAAAAATCAATGGCCTGAAATTAAATTTCACCACTGGTTTTGGCGCATTAATGCCACAAGAAATAAAGCAAGCACTGCTGACCATTGTTGCGGATTGGTATCAACACCGTGGCGACGAACAGGGCGGAACATTGCCGCCCGCCGCATTGGAATTATTAAGCGCCTATCGCAATGTGAGGCTTTCATGATGCAACCAGGTTTAAGCGTGCAGCAAGCCATGCTTGCAACATTGCGCGCACGCACATCGCTCACCACACTTCTGGGTGGCGCACACATCTATGATGAACTGCCCCGCGGGGCCAACGCCCCATATGTTGTGTTTAACGCCATCGACACGCGCGATTGGAGCGTGATGGATCAAAAAGCCCATGAGACATTTCTAACACTCGATGTGGCAACCAACATGCGTTCACGTGCCCAGGTTCAGGCCATCGTTCAAGAAATTGAGACGGCGTTGGATGGCGCGGCATTAATATTGACAGATCATAAATTGGTGAACCTGCGCTGTGTGTTCAACGTTGCCTCGCGCAATAAAACCGCAGAATTTTTCAACGCCACCATGCGCTTCAGAGCAGCAACCGAGCCACTTTAACAAACCATTGGAGTTAACTCATGACAGCCCAAAAAGGCCGTGATTTGCTGTTGAAAATTGATTCAACCGGAACCGGCACCTATATCACCGTGGCTGGCCTTCGCGCCAACACACTGACATTCAACACCGAAACGGTGGATGCCTCTAGCCAAGATTCTGTTGGCGCATGGAAAGAATTGCTGGCCGGCGCTGGCTTAAAATCGGCCACCATCAAAGGCCAAGGCATTTTCAAAAATGCCGCATCAGATACAACCATCAGAACCTATTTTTTCAACGGCACAATTGTGAATTGGCAAATTGTCATTCCGTCTTTTGGAACTGTCACCGGCCCATTTCAAATCACATCGCTGGATTTTGGCGGCAGACATGATGGCGAAGTCACCTTCGATGTTAGCCTCAGCTCTGCTGGCCAACTGACTTTTGCATAAGGAAAAACCCATGGCCAATGCACATCGTGGAGAAATTGAAGCTGAACTGGGCGGGCAAACATTTACACTTTGCTTAACCCTTGGTGCCCTTGCTGAAATTGAACACGCCTATGGCGATGAAGATTTAATCGCCATTGCCGAACGTTTCGAAAAGGGCCGCATCAAAGCCACAGACGCAATCAAAGTGATTGGCGCTGGGCTTCGTGGCGCTGGATCGGATTTCAAAGACGAAGACGTGGCCAAGCTTTCAGTTGCAGGCGGTGCACCTGGCTATTTGCGCATCGTGGCCGAATTGTTGAAAGCCACGTTTGCGGGTTAGCGACAACAAGCTTCCCCCTCAGTCCTTCGGACAGCTCCCCCAACAAGTTGAGGGAGCGCGTGAATTGTTGCCCTCCCTCAGCTTTGCTGGGGGGAGGTGCCCAACGGGCGGAGGGGGCACTTCAAACGATGGGATCTCATTCAATGACCACCAAACCCACTTTTCCCTGGGCGCGCATGATGCAGCTTGGTCTTGGCCAATTGCGAATGTCGCCCGCCGAATTCTGGCGCAGCACGCCGCGCGAAATTGCCGGTGCCTTCGGGGTGCCGCCTCCCTCACCCTTGCTGCGCCAGAACCTTGAAGATTTAATGGAGCAATATCCTGATGAATAATCAAACCACCGATCAACTATCCCTGCGCACCGAACAATTGCGCAGCGAAATGCAAGACCTGTCAAAACTGGCCGATAGCTTTGGCAACAAATTGGTCAATAGTTTTGCCGCCGCCATTGTTCATGGCAAAAGCCTTTCTGATATTTTGAAGGGCATGGTGTTGTCACTCAGCCAACAGGCTTTGAGCGCCGCCTTAAAACCCTTGGGCAACTTGTTGGGCAATTTGTTCGGGGGCTTGTTTGCCAATGCCAAGGGCAACGCGTTTTCCAATGGCCAAGTGATGCCCTTTGCCGATGGTGGCATTGTCAATTCACCCACGTTGTTTGGTATGCGCGGCGGCACGGGTTTGATGGGCGAGGCCGGGCCTGAAGCCATTTTGCCACTTGCGCGCGGCAGTGATGGCGCATTGGGCGTGCGCGGCGGCGGGGCAACCCACATCACGGTGAACATTTCAACGCCCGATGTGCAAAGTTTTAGCCAATCTCAAAATCAGGTGGCTTCAATGGTGAACCGCGCATTGCTCCGTTCACGGAGGAATATGTAATGGCATTTGATAATGTAAGATTTCCCGTGGCCATTTCGCGCGGCCTTGCGGGCGGGCCAGAACGGCGCACCGATGTGGTGATGACAGCATCTGGCCACGAAGAGCGCAACGCGCGCTGGGCCAATTCGCGGCGCAAATATAATGTGGGCTTTGGTGTGAAGTCGCTCGATGATATTCAAAATGTTGTGGCGTTTTTTGAAGAACGGCGGGGCAGGCTTTATGCGTTTCGGTTTAAAGACCAC
Source organism: Aestuariivirga sp. (assembly GCA_043766895.1). Lineage (GTDB taxonomy): Bacteria > Pseudomonadota > Alphaproteobacteria > Rhizobiales > Aestuariivirgaceae > Aestuariivirga. Next base: position 191 of record JAYUHQ010000138.1, on the reverse strand, counting down.
ACAGACTTCAAGTCTGGTACGCCATCTCAAAACATCACCGCCACCGATCAAGTGATTGGCACAGGCGATGGCACCACAGCCACATTTCAACTCACCAAAAAATATGGCAGTTCGCGCAGTTATTTTCGAATAATTTTAGCACCCGTTGCAGGCACACTTTTGGTGAGTGTGAATGGTGTTCCCACCACGCA
>JAYUHQ010000137.1:0-1904 GCA_043766895.1 Aestuariivirga sp. | reverse complement strand
AAAATCCCGTGAAGCTTGATATCAAGGCGATGAACGCCAAGAACGCAGTGAGAGATTAAGATTATGGCTGAACAAACAACTCTCGCAAACTTGGGCGCCGCCATGGGCATGGCAGCTGCAACACCAGCAACTGCTGCTGCTGTAAGCACTGCCCCTGCAAAACCAAAGCTTGATGCGCAAGGCCGCGCCTATGCAACGGGCCGTCGTAAAAATGCAACTGCACGTGTTTGGGTAAAGCGCGGCAAGGGCAAGATTACTGTGAACGGTAAGCCGATTGAAGCCTATTTTGCGCGCCCTGTGTTGCGCATGTTGGTTCAACAACCCGGTATTGCTGTTGCCCGCATGACAGAAATTGACGTGGATTGCACCGTCGTTGGCGGCGGCCTTTCTGGCCAAGCTGGCGCAGTTCGTCACGGCATTGCCCGTGCACTTTGCAATTTTGAGCCTAATTTGCGCCCAGAATTGAAAAAGGGTGCTTTCCTTACACGTGATAGCCGTATGGTTGAACGTAAGAAGTATGGCCGTGCAAAAGCCCGTCGTCGCTTCCAGTTCTCGAAGCGCTAATTTTATCACATTCTGTGCAAAGGGCCGCATGTTGCGGCCCTTTCATTTTGAGAAGCATCCCATGAAGTTTTGGTTGGCGGCTATTGTGTGTCTGTTGTTGTCGGCAAGCACCAGCTTGGCCGCGCCCAGTTGTGCTGCCCACAAAGGCATGTCGGCCGTTGATATGTCTCAACCCGCAAATGGCATAAAAACCAATGCTGGCAAATCTGGTTTTGCTGCGCTGAAAGCCTTGGGTGTTAACACCATCATCCGTTATTATGATTGGGCCAACGAAGATATTTCCTGCAAGGCGCTTTTGCCTTCAGAATCTGATGCCATCATTGCCGCCGGCTTGAATATCATCTCAGTGTTTCAGCATGAAAATGACGATCCTGAATCTTTTTTCATCAAAACCCGCGGCACCACAGATTCGAAACACGCGTTGACACTGGCAAAGGCCAACGGCCAACCCAAGGGCTCTGCCATTTATTTCGCGGTTGATGGCGTAGACCAAACCATCCGCGACATGGTTTTTGAACATGGCATGAGCAATGGCCATAAGATGAGCCAAAAGCGCCGCCGCCACCTTATTCACGCAGATCGAAATTTTATCCGGCACATTCGCCGCTATGGCCGCTTTCTAAAATATCATACCCATGTGTTTCACAAGGCTGTGGAAACCATCCAAGCATCAGATATGAACCCCGCCATTATCAACTATTTTGAACAAGTGAACGCGGTTGTGAAGGCAGACAAGAATTATAAAATTGGCGCTTATGCCAGTGGTGCCGTTTGCGAATTGTTGCTGAGCAAAAAGTTGATTGATTATTGCTGGCTTGCTCAATCCACCGGATGGCCCGGTTTTGACCATTTTTTCCATTCCAAACGCTGGGTCATGGTGCAAGAGCGATCGACACTTTGCCGCAACTGGAACTTCGCCAATGGTGATCATGTGTGGCTAGATTTTAACCGTATTAATTCAACGCCGCGGGGCGCTTGGAACAAAAAAGGCAAAGTTGTTGCAACAACCAAAATTCCTCAAGTTTGCAGCCAATAGATAATCTCAACAATTCGCCAATTGATCTTAATGTCGCGTTAACCGATTTATCGTTACAAATCTTCTTCGGTGGAGTGAGTAACATGACAATTCTGATGCTGATTATTGGTATTGCACTGGGTTTTTCAGGCGGTTTTGTTTTAACAGCGCTGTTGTTTGCCGCAAAACAAGCCGATTTACGGGCCGAAGAAGATTTCAAAAGCTATATTGCCTTGAAATCGATCTAAATATCGCCCTTAGACCGAACATAATCTCCAGGCGCATCACCTAAAACTGCCAAGCCCCCATCACCTGGAATGCGGGC
>JAYUHQ010000136.1:0-5208 GCA_043766895.1 Aestuariivirga sp. | reverse complement strand
TGCGCGGCGCACCGCCCACCGCTGAGACAAAGGCCAAGGCCGAAGCCCTGGCTTCAGGCACCAGTTTTGCCGTGATAGAAAACAGGCACGGGAAAATTGAAGCAAGGCCAATGCCCGCCGTGGCGAAGGCCAACACTGAAATTACAAAGCCCGGCGTTGTGGCCAAAACCGCAAGGCCCAAAATTGCCACCAGCAATGATGCCATCATCAATTTAAAATCGCCAAATCGGCTGCGCAGCCTGTCAGCAAACAATCGGGTTGTGCCATTGCACAGGCCATAAAATGTAACCCCCAAACCGCTATAGGCGGCAAGGCTTGGCGCCAGTTCGGCCAGCAAACGGCCTGACCATTGAATACAGGTTAATTCACATGCCACGTTAAGACCCAACACAATGCCGATGAAGAGCAAAATTTTAATAGGCAATTGCACGGGCTTTGGCTTTTCTTCGTGGTCAACAATGGGGCGATGGGCAATGGTTTTGTGGATGGCATAAAGCGCCAAAGCAACAACAGGCAAGGGTGGCAGCATGCCCCACACAGGGCCAAACCAAATGGCAATTGTACTGCCAATAATGCTGAACACGCCGATGGAAAACAATGCTGCGCCATGGAATGAAGAAAATATTGGTTTTGGTGAGGCGTGTTCAACCACAGCGGCCTCAGCATTCATGAATAGATCAAGCCCACCCAAGGCCAGATTGAAGAGAATGATGGCCACTGCAAAACTTAATACGGATTGGGCCAGCAAAGTAAAAATCAACCCTGCAAAGGCTACCGGCAAAATGAACAACAACACGCTGCGATGATCAAAATGGCGGTTGATGAAACCGCCAAGACCCATCACCAAAATGTTAGACAACATGCCCAAGGCCGCCATGTAACCAAAGATCAAAGGTGTGACACCCGCTTGCTTTTGCAACACCGCCAAGGCACCCACATTGATGCCCACCACAGAACCAAAGGCAATGAATGTAAGCGTGATGGTGGCGCGCGGCGAAAACTTCATTTAGCCACGGCCAACCAGCGGCATTTTGGTGGCCATCACTGTCATGGTTAAAACATTTGAATCCAGCGGCAGCGAGGCCATGAACACAACACTTCTGGCCACGTCTTCCACATCCATCGTGGGTTCGGGCTTAATCGTGCCATCGGCTTGGGGCACACCGGCATTCATCCGCGCTGTCATGGCCGAAGCGGCATTGCCAATATCAATTTGGCCAGCCGCAATATTATATTTGCGGCCATCCAATGAGGTGGATTTGGTAAGGCCAGAGATGGCGTGTTTGGTGGCTGTATAAGGCGAAGAATTGGGCCGTGGCGCTTGGGCCGAAATGGAACCATTGTTGATGATGCGCCCACCTTGGGGGCTTTGGTTTTTCATCAACTTGAAAGCTTGTTGCGTGCATAAAAATGGCCCGGTGAGATTAACATTCACCACCGTTTGCCATTGTTCAAAGGTTAAATCTTCTAACATCACCGTGCCTGGCGCACCGGTGCCTGCATTGTTGAACAGCACATCAAGCCGGCCAAATTTTTGGTGGGTGGCGGCAAAAAGTTCAGCCACTGATTTGGGATCAGACACATCAGTTGAAAAGCATAAGGTTTCAGTGGCGATGGATTGTGCGGTTTCTTCCAATGCATCAAGCCTTCGGCCCGCCAACACCATGGCATAACCCGCTTTGCCTAAGGCAATTGCGCAGGCGCGGCCAATGCCAGACCCTGCCCCTGTTACCATTGCGATTTTCATTTTAAATGATTGCCTGTTTCCACGCCGAGACAAGGTTATGGGCCGATTCTGCCACACTGGCCAGCGTTGAGCCCGGCTTGTAGAGCGCAGAACCTATGCCAAAACCGGTGGTGCCGGCTTTTAACCAATCACCCATATTTTGGGGTGTTACACCGCCCACTGCAAAAAGTTTTACATGCTTGGGCAGAACCGCCTTCCACGCCTTGATGGTGGCGGGGCTTGCGGCTTCAGCGGGAAACAATTTCAAATGGGTGGCGCCAGCCTTAATGGCGGCAAAGGCTTCAGTGGGGGTGAACACGCCGGGCAAGGGCGTCATTCCCATTTTAACGGCAAGGCTGATCACTTCGGGGTTGCAATCTGGTGAGACAGAAATTTGGCCGCCATGGTGTTTCAACAGGTTTACATCTTGGGTGGAAAGCACTGTGCCTGCACCCACCACCAACTCGTTGCGAAAGGCGTTTGACAATTTTTCAATCGAGATAAAAGGATCTGGCGAATTTAATGGCACTTCCACAATGCGAATGCCGGCTTTATGCAGTGCTGCGGCCACGTCGACGACTTCAGCGGGGGTGACACCGCGCAAAATTGCAACAATGCCACAAGCTTCAATTGCGTGTTCAAGATTCATCAAATTACTCCCGCTTTTGCTGCGATGATCGCTTGGCCATAGACCCCGCAGAGCGGATCCCCAAGGGATACGTGAAAGCCTGCCATTTTTAAGGCTGTTAGATAATTAGCGCCCACGGTGGCTGAACCCAACACCACATAGGGATCTGCTTTGCTGTTGTGCAGCGTGGCATGGGCAACCTCTTGGCCAATCAGCAAGCCGGAAAGATAGCTCGATAGGCTTTCAGGCTTGATGGCGTTGAACAGGCCCAAACTGCGCACTGAGAAAAGCAGGTGTAAAATTCCTGCTGGATCAGCAAAGGATTTTTCAACGCCCTGTTTGAAGGCGGCTTCATCTTTGGCATCACCCGTCATCAGGCGGCCCAAGATGGAATGGTTGCGATAAAGGCCAAAGGTTTCGCCGGTCATATAGGTGGCAAAGCCGGTGATGTGACCATCAATCACATCAATGATTTTTGAATGCGTGCCCGGCGTTACAAAATGGCTGGCACCGGTTTTGAGAGAACCGATCACTTGGGTTTCTTCACCGCGCAACACATCATGGTGAATGCTGGGGCTTTTATGATGCAGCCCGGTGATAAAATGAATTTTTCGGCCCGATGAGGTTTCATGAACTGTGATGGCCTTGGCCAAATCATCCGCCCCTGCCGGGCAATCCACATAGGCACATTCAACCCACCCTTGGCGCGAGGTGATCATGCCAGAGGCGATGATGGGCAAGGATTTATCCCAAGCGCCGATGTGATGTTCTAACACCTCTTCAAACGCGCCATCTTTCACCGCCATGATGCCTTCAGGGGCCGATGTTTGATCGGTGATGTCGCCTGCCGCGTTGACATGATAGGCGCGAAAAGATGTTGTGCCCCAATCAAGGGAAATGAAAGGGCGGGTCATGACGCCATTCCGAATTTGTGTTTGGGAAGGCCCTTCACTTGAGGGTCAAAGCAAAACACGCCGCCTTGCAAAGGGTGGTGTTTTAAAACATCTGCGCCCAAGTTTGCCGCCGATGATGTGACATAGATTGTTGAAAGTTCGGGCCCACCAAAAACCACGCAGGTTGGCCTGGTGACAGGCATATCGACAATGCGGTCAATGCGGCCTTTGGGATCAAAGCGCAAAACGCAAGAACCATCCCACCTGGCACTCCACACATAGCCTTCGGCATCCACCGTTGCGCCATCCGGATAGCCATTGGCCTTGGTATCGTTGAACACGCGCGGGTTAGACAATTCGCCATGGGCCAGATCATAATCAAACGCCCAGATAATTTGGGCTTTTGAATCGCTGAAATAGAATGTCTTGTTATCAGGCGACCAGCACGGGCCGTTGGACACGCCCACATCATCAAACATCAGTTTAGAAACGCCATCTTGGCCCACGCGGTAAAGGCCGCCTGAATCTTGGGTGATATCCACATCGGTGCCATCAGCGGCAATATTTTGTTGCATGGTGCCAAACCAAAATCTGCCACTGGCATCACAGGCACCATCATTGCCACGATTTTGGGGCCGATCAATTTCTGGCCTTGCGAAATCTTTCAAGGCACCGGTTGCCGGATCGAAAAAGTAAAGGCCATGTTCACCGCCGATGAGCATTTGATTATTTCTGGCCAACGCAAAGCAGGTCATTATCATTGGAAATGTCCAATGGCGGGTGGCACCCGTTACAGGATCAAGAACGTGAAGTTTTGAAATGGGCGCAATATCCAGCCACCACAGGCATTGGCCTTCAACATCCCACAGGCAACCTTCGCCCAATTTGTTTTTGGCTTCAAGAATACAGGTGATGGCGGGTTTGGGCATGGGCTCTTCTAGCGAATGTGAAGCGTTTCGCCAATATCAGGCACCAGAAAATCTTGCCGTGTTAGGGCTTTTTCTGCAAGGGCCACATCCAGTGCCAAAACCGGCGCGTCTATGGTTTCATCGGTGAGTTGCACCGTGCCATGATGAATGGCCAAGCTGGTTTGGCTTTGAAGATCAAGATGGGCTTGAACAGCTTCTTGCGGGTTCATGTGTTGGGCCGCCATGAACCAGCGTGGCTCATAAGCACCGATGGGAATGAGGGAAAGGCGTGGGGGGCCAAACGTTTCCCGCACCTCGCGAAAATGTTCGCCTGTGCCATAGCCCGTATCAGCCGCAAAATAAATCACCCCCTGTGGGCCTTCAATAACGAATGCGCCCCAGAGCGATTTGTTGGTGTCTCTAAAACTGCGTTTTGACCAATGTAATGCTGGCATGGCGGTGATTTTCAATGCGCCAAGCTGATGCGATTGGCGCCAATCCAGCTCAACCACATCATGGCCTGAAACGTGTTTGCCATTGCCCAGCGGCGTTATCAATTTGGCCTTATGATTTTTGGCCAAGGCTTTAAGGGTGGGCTGATCCAAATGATCATAGTGATTGTGGCTGAGCACAACAACATCAAGCGGCGGCAAATCCTTCAAGGCAATGCCGGGATTTCGCACCCGCTTGGGGCCAGCAAATTGAAAGGGGCTGGCGCGATCTGAGAAAAAAGGATCGGTTAAAATATTCAGGCCAGCGGTTTGGATGAGCACTGTTGAATGGCCAACCCAGGTTGCAGAAATGGTGTTGCCTTGCACGCGCTGGGGTGGGGGCGCATAGGTTTTATTTTCAATAGAACTTGGCCATTTTTGTCTGAGGCCGCTTCGCTGCCATTTTAAAATTTCGGCAAGTGTTGCCTCACTGCGTTGGCCGGGCAGATGGAAGCGCGCATTTTTGATTTCATATTTCATGATCAGCTTTTGAAATACCATTCAAAAGCTGATCCGTCATTACTTGATTGAATTATGTTAGGGCAGAAGACTTCTATTTCTC
>JAYUHQ010000135.1:0-5219 GCA_043766895.1 Aestuariivirga sp. | reverse complement strand
GCTTCAAAAGGATCAGTTTCTGAATTGAATTCGTAATTGGCAAAAATCAAACCGGCTTCAATGCGCAACATATCCAAGGCTTCGAGGCCAATGGGAACGATCCCATATTTCTGGCCCGCTTGCCACACGGCATCGAAAACTGTTTCCGCATCTTTCGGATGGCAAAAAATTTCATAGCCCAATTCACCTGTGTAACCTGTGCGGGATACAACAACCGGCGCGCCTTCAAAATGGCCAATACGACCCACAGCAAATTTAAACCATTCAAGTTCGCCCATGTTGGGCTGGCTGCCGCTGGTCCAAATAATTTCCTTTAACACATCTCGGCTGTTTGGGCCTTGCACAGCGATATTATGCAGTTGATCGGTGGAGGAACGCACCCAGGCCTTGTAACCCATTTTCTCGGCTTGCTCGCGCAGCCATTGGCCGGAATAGTCATCGCCGCCAATCCAGCGGAAATTGTTCTGGCCCAACCGGAACACAGTTCCGTCATCAATCATGCCACCATTTTCATAACACATGGCCGTATAAACCACTTGGCCAGTGGACAATTTTTTGATGTCGCGCGTCATGCAATATTGCAGCAGGTTTTCAGCATCTGGCCCGGTCACTTCAAATTTGCGCAAGGGTGATAAATCAAGCACCACTACTTTTTCACGACACGCCCAATATTCAGCAATTGGGCCTTCACTGTGAAAACGTTGCGCCAACCAATAACCACGATATTCACCAAAATTGCGTGTATGCTCGGCAAACTTGGCGTGAAATGCTGTTTCTTTGGTCAATGTTGCTTCAGCATCGGGGGATGAGCGATAAGACATGGCGCGGGAAAACTTCTCTTTTGCGGAATAGGTTCGAATGTGAATGTCGGTTGGGTCCCACGCATTGGCGGCATCAATGTCATCAGCGCACGACGATGAAACACAAACAATATCGGTAAGCGCACGCATCAACACATAATCGCCGGGCCTTGTCCACGGTTCGTCGAGGTAAAGCTGGTTGTTATGGTCGATCATCGTGTTGTAGAAAAAATTAATGGCCTCCCAGCCTTTGCGCGGGGCCACGCCATAGGGCTTTAGAACAGCATTGAAATTATCGGTGCAATTGGCATGGCCCGGATACCCCATATCATCATAGTAACGTGAATTGCAGGCGGTGGCGAAAGCGTCATGCCTTCCCACCGTGTCTTGTACAATTTCAACAAGCGGCTCGAAATCTCGGTCAAAGGCTTTTGCCGGAAGGCCGGGTGCGGGATAGCTTCGGCCCAACAATGTGCGCGTTATCGTTGAATCAAGCGCAAGGTCTAACCCCTTATCAAGCTTGCGCGCCGACATGGCCTGAAAATCAGTGCACTGACGACCCGACACATCGATCACTTGAATGTATTCACCAGCCTTCACCAGATAAGCTGAAGCAGTGGCGGCTTTGATGCGAATATCATGAAGCGGATCAGCCAACGGATCCGGCAGCGCTTCTTCATATTTGCGCTTTGGGTTTTTGCGGGTGATCAACAATTCAATATCAGTTGCAGTATTTTGCTCCGCCGGATTCATCGTTTGGGCAGGTGCCGTTACAATCAGCAGGCCATCGCGCGATATTTTAAACGATGCAGAATCACCCGCTCTGCCCGTTGTTCCAAACACATTGTTTGATTGCGCATTCGCCAGATCAATATTCAGCGCGCGAAGTTTTTTTGATATGCGGTTGGCGCTGTCATTGGCTTGCGACAGAATGGTTTTGAAACCATCAAGCCTGCCATCGGGCTTTGCGCCAAATGCCGAACAATCAAACCGCGATTGGATATCGCAAAATGCAATTTCACAAATCTGGCCCCCTTCAATATCGCGCAGCGTGAACGCGTCTCCCGCGAACACTTGCACAAGCGTGGAGCCGCCGCCCCGCACTATATACCGCTCTATACCTATGCGTGCATTTTCTACACCGCGACGGAGAATGCGGCTTGCAGATGGGAACGACCGATTTTGGGGAACAAATAAACTCATGATCGTCTCATTATTCCACAGTATTGCTTGACCGTCGATATAATCTCATTCAACATTATTTCCTGGGGTGAAGCAGAGCAAGCAAAAGAACTTGCAGCTTTTACCTTGTCATATGGGACATATGGAGGGAACAATTTATGTCAACTGAAACAAACACGGGCGGGTTGGTTCGCGCGTTAGACTGGAAAGGTGCCTTCTGGGTTGCGGCTGGCGTGCCGCCTCTGGTGCTTTTCTCGATCGGCGGTATTGCCGGCACAACTGGCAAACTTGCATTCTTGGTCTGGATCATTTCGATGATTATGGGCTTTTTACAATCTTTCACTTACGCCGAAATGGCAGGCATGTTCGGCAATAAGTCAGGCGGCGCATCCGTTTATGGTGCAACGGCTTGGCTGCGTTATTCCAAATTTATCGCACCACTTTCCGTGTGGTGCAATTGGTTTGCGTGGAGCCCGGTTTTGTCGCTGGGTTGCGTGATTGCGGCAGGATACATTTTGAATGCTTTCTTCCCAGTTCCCGCAATTGATTCACAGGCTGTATTGGCTTGGGTTTCGGCCCATGCCAATGCAATCAAAATTGATGATCCGCGGGTTGCCACTTGGATCACTGCAAATGCTGGCAAAACGGCACAAGATGCAATTGCAGCTTTGTTGCCGGGCGACGGTGTTTCAGCTTTGACACCTGCGATACGCAGTTGGGAAGCTTTAAGCTTCAACATTCCTTATCTCGGCATGTTGCATTTCAATGCTACATTTTTAATTGGTGCTGCCTTGATGTTGGTGATGCTGGCCATTCAACACCGCGGCATTGCTTCAACAGCAAGCGCACAAAAACTTCTTGCAATTATTGTTTTGGTTCCGCTGCTTCTCGTTGGGTTGGTGCCAATTTTCACCGGCGCTATTCACAGTGCTAATGTTACTGGTTTAGTTCCACCAACGGCGGCATATTCAGGCATTGATGGCACGTGGAGCCTCGGTGGGTGGACGCTTTTTCTTGGGGGCCTCTACATTGCCGCTTGGTCTACTTATGGCTTTGAAACTGCTGTTTGTTATACCTCAGAATTGAAAAATCCAAAGACCGACACTTTCAAAGCCATTTTCTATTCTGGCTTGTTGTGTTGCGTTTTCTTCTTTCTTGTGCCTTTTGCTTTTCAAGGTGTTCTTGGTATGTCGCCAGGTGCAGGAATGTTGGCACCGGGCATTGTTGATGGAACGGGTGTTGCTGAAGCTTTGGGTAATCTGGTGGGTGGAAACCATGTCATCACCCAGATTTTTGTGATCTTGATGATTATGGCATTATTTCTTGCCATCATGACAGCAATGGCAGGTTCATCACGCACGTTGTTTCAAGGTTCAGTAGACGGTTGGTTGCCGCGCTATCTGAGCGGCGTTAATTCCAATGGCGCGCCTAGCAAAGCGATGTGGACAGATTTTGCCTTTAACTTGTTTCTGCTGGCGTTGGCTTCAGACACTGGCGGATATTTCTATGTTTTGGCAATTTCCAACGTGGGCTATATTATTTTTAACTTCCTCAATCTGAATGCCGGATGGATCCACCGGATTGATTCAGGAAATATTGCCCGACCATGGAAAGCGCCAACGGCTTTGATTGGCCTCAACACAATTCTGGCTTTTGTCAACGCGCTGTTCCTTGGCGCTGGTGCAAAAGTTTGGGGGTATTCAAGTGCCCTGTGGGTTGGGCTGATTTTTGCGGCCCTTATCATACCCGTGTTCTACTATCGTCATTTTATCCAAGACGGCGGCAAATTTCCTGCCGGTGCTTTGGAAGCATTGGGCTTGAAAGACGGAGACATGGGTGAGAAAAAAGCTGGCATGTTGCCATATCTGGCTCTCGCAGTTGGTGCGGCTGTAGTTCTCTGGGCCAATTGGTTCTTTGTATTGCCTGCGTAAACCATAAAACAAATATCGGGCCGCCATTGGCAACAGTGGCGGCTTTTTTATGAGACTTGATAACCGAATTCAGCGGCTTGGCTTGTAAGCCATTCCCAGAAGCTTTCTGAGAAACCGCGAAAAACTGAAAGTGTGAATTCATCAGCGCCCGTGCGTGTGAGATGAAACGACACATGCGCCATTTGCGTGAGCGCAGATTTTCCGATTGCAAACACATCAGCATGAAGATCAACGGGAGTACCCTTTGCCAGAAGTGCTCGGGACTTTGTCCCCCGAATGCGGATCATCACACGGCCATGGCTTTGATCGGAAACAGATGCCACGCCCGAAAGTTTCGTTTTTAACTCTGTATACGGAACATTATAGACATAGAACTGATCAGGCCCCGCCCATTGCACTTCTACTTTTTTCAACATCGCCAATGCATCTTTCAATGGCTTGGCTTTGCCATTACGTGCGATCACCATCACGATTGAAATAGGGTGAATGACCGACAAACTCACACCGGGTGCGCCCTTATCAGCACCAAAACGACCAGGCTTTGCAACATTTGCAAGTGCGGACACTCTAAGCATGAAGCCTCTCATTTTTGGGATCAAAATGAACGGGATCACAAATCTCGGCCAAATAATGGTGCCCGCGCAGGCCGTCGAAAACTTTTACGATTTCACCATGGCGGGCACGGCCGTTTGATAAAAGTGCCAAACCCAACCACATGTTCAGCATGGGTGACCATGCAACCGAGCAGATATAGCCTTGATCAGCCTGGATCGACGGCGCATCGCCTTGCTTCAGCAGATGCCCGCCGGAACGGATTTTCATTTTACGGTCTGCGGGCTTGATGCCCACCACACAGTGTCGCGCCGCATCAACCAACCCTTCACGCATGGCCATGGCGCGGCCAATATAATCTTTCTTGGTGGACATCATTTTACCCAAGCCCAAGTCAGCTGCCGTAGTTGTGCCATTCAACTCACCGCCCGCAACATGGCCCTTTTCGATGCGCATGATGGACAAGGCTTCAACGCCATAAGGCACGATACCGAATTCAGCACCCGCTTGCATAATCGCGCGGGCAACCGCGTTGCCAAAGTCAGCAGGCACGGCCAACTCATAAGCATGTTCGCCAGAAAACGAAATTCGGAAAAGTCGCGCTTCAACCCCATCCATAATAGCAATTTCTTTGGCGGCCAGATAGGGCACTGTCTCATCGTTCAGTGTCAATCCGTCAACAAGCTTCTGCAAAGTGGCGCGCGCCTTGGGGCCAGCAATGGCCATTTGCGCCCATTGTTCAGTTACTGAAACA
>JAYUHQ010000134.1:0-13809 GCA_043766895.1 Aestuariivirga sp. | reverse complement strand
CTTGAAGAAGCGATAGGTACGACCAAGCACTTCGATTTGTCGATCGGATAGCCCCGCACCTTCAGTGAAGGCGCCGCTCTCATCCTTACGCCCCGCGCCCAACAACAGCCGCACGCCCTCAACGCCAAACTTATCCAGCTTATCAATCGCGCGCAGCACCGTTAGTTTCTGCCCCGCATCGGTGACGCCAATGGCCTCCATCACGCCATCGAGCACCTTGCGGTTGTTCACCCGAATGACATACTGGCCCTTGAGGCCCAGCGCTTCCATCGTATCGGCCATCATCATGCACATTTCGGCATCGGCCTGCACGCCCGGCGCGCCAACCGTGTCGGCATCAAACTGCATGAATTCGCGGAAGCGTCCCGGGCCCGGCTTTTCGTTGCGGAACACCCAGCCTTGGCGATAGCTGCGAAACGGGTTTGCCAGCTTCTGATTATTCTCAGCATAATAACGAGCAAGCGGTGCCGTTAAATCATAGCGCAGCGAAAGCCATTGTTCATCTTCATCTTGAAATGAAAATACGCCAGCGTTGGGCCGGTCTTGATCTGGCAAAAACTTGCCCAGCGCATCGGTATATTCCACAAACGGCTGTTCGATGGGCTCGAAGCCATAGGATTCATAAACCCGCTGGATGGTGGCCAGCATGGCACGTGTGCCGCGAATTTCATCGGCATCAATATCACGAAAGCCCTTAGCCACGCGGGCCTTGGGTTTGAAAGTTTTGGGTTTGTCATTCATGGGCGGGCTTCTAGCCGCTTCACTTATCCCGCACAACCTTTTGCCGTTGTGTGCCCAAACCTTCGATGCAAATCACCATTTTATCGCCAGGCTTTAAATAAACGGGCGGCTTCATGCCCATGCCAACACCGGGCGGTGTGCCTGTGGTGATAATATCACCGGGATGCAGCGTGAAAAACTGGCTGAGATAGGCCACCAGATAAGCCACGCCATAAACCATGGTTTTGGTGTTGCCATCTTGCACGCGTTTGCCGTTCAGCTCTAACCACATGTGCAAATTCTGCGGGTCTTTCACTTCATCGCGGGTGACCAGATAAGGCCCGATGGGGCCAAACGTGTCGTAGGATTTGCCCTTGGTCCATTGGCCGTGGCGCTCAGTTTGAAAGCCACGTTCTGAAAGATCATTGATGGTGCAATAGCCCGCCACATGTTTCAGCGCATCTGCTTCCTTAATGTTCTTGGCCTTGCGCCCGACAATCACACCCAGTTCCACTTCCCAATCTGACTTCTCAGATTTTGGCGGAATGGTAATGGTGTCATTGGGGCCACACACACAGCTCACCTGTTTGGTGAACACGATGGGTTCTGGCGGCACTGTCATGCCAGATTCAGCGGCATGGTCAGAATAATTAAGGCCAATGGCGATGAATTTTTGTGGGTTGGCAACACAAGCACCAATGCGGGGTTTGCCCTTCACCAATGGCAATTTTGCCAGATCAAGCTTTTTCAATTTGGCCAAACCTGCGGGAGTTATGGCAGCGCCATCCAAATCATCAATCACTTTGTGCAGTGAACGGATTTTTCCATCCTTATCCACAATGCCAGGTTTTTCTTTGCCCTTGGGGCCATAGCGAAGAAGTTTCATGTCTCGTCCCACTGATGTGCTGAAGCGTGCCAGCGCGGTTTATATCCGGAAGCCAAGATGGCAATGATTAATGGCGGTGTCAAAATTTTAAAATGAGATAATGAATTTTTGCAGCCTTCATAGCCCGCAAAAGACCAGCGCAAAAATGCCTGCCCGCGCTTGGCATAAAAGCCTTGGTCATATTCCACCATGGCCCCATCGGGAAGGCTCCCCTTCCGCCCTTCGGGCACCTCCCCCAGCAAAGCTGAGGGAGGGCGATAAGTGTTGCGCTCCCCAAACTTGTTGGGGGAGCTGTCCGAAGGACTGAGGGGGCCTGCTTTTACAATTAGCCTCTCCCGATGCAACGCCGCATCAAACTCACCAACTTTGCGCCCACCCAAAAATGCTTTCGCCTCTTTTCGCCTGCAGAAAAAACACGGCCGGTGCCCGGCTGCCAATGCGGTTACCTCGTCTAAGAAGAACAGTGATGTATAGCCTTGCCCCATGGGTTCGTGGTGCTGGTTTTTCCAGTGCAGATCACAGCAGATCCAATGGGTTGAGGCCCATCGGCGCTTGGCCAAGGTTTTATCATCACGGTGAAACTTGCCCCCGCGATTGCCCATCATTGTGCCACGGAATGGCACGGCGAAAAGTTCACCGTTTGGCGCGACGCGGTTTTGCAGGCTCATTCATTTGGCTTAAATCATGCGTGGCCACAGGCATGGCCAAATTGTGCCGGCCCACATTGTGAATATCGCGCTCGCCACACAAAGCCATCGTTGTATCAAGCTCTTTGTAGATGATTTCGAGAGCACGCGTAACGCCCGCTTCACCCGCAGCACCCAAGCCATAAATATAGGCCCGCCCGATGTATGTGCCTTTTGCTCCCAGGGCCAAGGCCTTCATCACATCAATGCCAGACCTGATGCCTGAATCAAAATGCACTTCAATCTTGTCGCCCACCGCATCCACAATCGGCCCCAACATATCCACCGTGGCAAAGGTGCCATCCAACTGCCGGCCACCGTGGTTTGATACAATAATTGCATCAGCGCCAAGCGAGGCTGCAATGCGCGCATCTTGAACGTCGTTAATGCCTTTCAAGATCAATTTGCCATCCCATTGCTTGCGGATAAATTCAACTGAGCTCCAATCCAGCGTTTGGTCAAACTGGTGGTTGGCCCATTCATTCAGCGAAGCAATGTCTTTCACATCCTTGGCGTGGCCCACAATATTGCCGAACTGGCGGTTCTTGGTGCCAAGCATGCCCATGCACCAGCGGGGCTTAGTCATCATGTTTAAAATATTGGGCAGTGTCAGTTTTGGCGGCGAAGACAAGCCGTTCTTCACATCCAAATGCCTTTGGCCCAAAATTTGCAAATCCAGCGTCAACACCAAGGCCGAACATTTTGCCGCCTTGGCCCGCGCCACCAGATTGGAAGCAAAGCTTCTATCGCGCATCACATAAAGTTGAAACCAAAATGGTTTTTCAACATGCTTGGCCACTTCTTCAATGGAACAAATGCTCATGGTTGAAAGCGTATAGGGCAAACCAAATTTCTGCGCTGCACGGCAGGCCAAAATCTCACCATCGGCATGGTTCATGCCGCCAGAACCAATGGGCGATAAGGCCACAGGCATGGCCACATCTTGGCCTACCATTGTGGTTTTCAGTACGCGGTTATCAATGTTCACAGCAACGCGTTGGCGCAGCTTATATTTTTCAAACGCCGTGGTGTTTTCTTGAAACGTGCCGGTGCTGTAAGAACCGGTTTCACAATAATCATAAAACATCCGCGGCACACGGGCTTTATAAAGGCGGCGCAAATCATTGATCGAGGGGGCTTGTTTTGGGGTCATGCCAATGTCTTAGCCCGGCCCCAAATAATTTTCAAACGTTAGAACTTGCCGATCAAATTAATAAACACGCCATGATTGTCATGGTTGATGTGGCTCAATTCGTCGCTGAAATCACCAAAGTTATAGCCAATGCCCATTTTGAAATTATCACCAATCTGGCGATAAAGTGCCGCCACAAAACCCAAATCCGTTTGCTGCGTTTCAGGCGACCACATGGCCCGGCCTTCAACCACAGCAGACCATTCATTCACCAAATGATAATCAAGCCGCAAAATGCCCAGATGCGCTTGTGATGCAACCCAGCCTGATCCTGGCGTGCGATCTCGAATCTCGCCAATGCGGAAGCCATATTTGCCGCCGATCGCAATTTTCTGGGTCAGTTGATAAGTCACATCACCAGAGAAAATATGTGAAATTTGTGCGGGGCTTGACGTTGTTCCATCGGCTGTCACTTGGCCAGCACCGGGGTTGTCATAGAGGAAATTATATTTCACCAAGGCGTTCAAGCGATCATTGGTTGCGGGCCGATAGGCAAAACCAGCAACACCTGAAACATAGGCGCTGTCTTTCACATCCGTATTAGCATCAGCAATCACCACATCAAGATTGGCCAAAGCCCGCCAATCTTTCGACATTTTTTCGCCAAGTCCAACTTGCAGCAAATAGGCCATCACTTCGCTGGTGCCATCATCGGTGGCATCGTGGCGCACTTCAAGTTTCAACTTGCCATCAAGGCCTTCTTTATTGTGATAGGTGGCAGCAATTGACCCTGCCTCGCGATAAAGATCAGGGTTTTTGATGTTGAGGCTGTTCAAGGTATTATCAATCACCCGGCCAATTTCAACGCCACCATCAATTTTCCATTCGGCTGATGGGGTATATTCTACGCCATAGGTGTTGGTGAGCTTTTCGCGTTGGCCAAAGAAGTCAAAGTTATTTTCTGAATAGGCCATCCACTGTTCATTAAAGCGGTGCCGCGTGCCAAGCGTAAACGTACCAAAATCTTGGCCCGATAATGTATAGGGCGTGCTTGTTGATGTGCTGCGAAATGCATCGCGGCGATAGCCCAACGTATAATGATCATCCGCCGTTGGCGCATAATCAATAGCCCCGGTTACATCAATGCCTTGCGTGCCTTGCGAAACTTCGGCCAGCGTCGTGATGTGGTCTGTGATCTTTTTCTTAACTCCAACACCAGCGCGGTCATCGCGCAGCATGGTGCCGTTCTGGGCCACGGTGCCTTGCACAAACACATAGGCTTGCGCATCTTCGCTCCAGCGATAGATCAGCTTGGTGCCCACATCACTGCGAACGCCGTTTTGCGTGGTGGCAACTGCTGTTCCTGTTTGCTCGGTATAACGGGCATAAGGTTCAACCGCTACATGCTCTGAAAGCGCCTTACTGGCCCGAACATCGCCTTGGCGTGAAACGCCTGTGGCCGCAACATCGCTTTCGCTGTAAGTGCCACGCAAGCCAAAGCCAGAAGCGATTTTAACATCAGCATCAACACCCCATTTTGTGGTGTCGCTTCCGGCCTGAACTGTGGGTGAGGAATAGCCTGCTTCATAATGTTCATAGCGCGCGCCCACATGGCCCTTGGCGCTGTCATTGGTTAATTCTTCAAGCGATGCGCCCGCCTCAACGCGCCACGCATTTGCGGGCTGGCCAATAGCACCAGCAGCACCATTGTTTTGCAAACTTAAACCGCCATCAATGGAATAGGATGTGCCAAAGCCTGGGCCTTCTGAATGCGAAACCTCTGCTTCAACATAAGTGTCTTTTGATGATTG
Source organism: Aestuariivirga sp. (assembly GCA_043766895.1). GTDB lineage: Bacteria > Pseudomonadota > Alphaproteobacteria > Rhizobiales > Aestuariivirgaceae > Aestuariivirga. Next base: position 8,574 of record JAYUHQ010000134.1, on the reverse strand, counting down.
CACGCGAACATCAGCGCCCACAACGGTTTGATCGGCCGTTTGTTGCTTTTCACGAAGGCCAGTAACGGCCACACGCACATGATTGCCAACCCAAGCTTGTGCACGGCCACCAAACACATAACCATTGGTATCGCTGGCCACTGGTTGATATTCATAATGGGCCACAACATATTGCTCATAGCCAGCCGATGTGGTTGAGGCCAAAGGCGAATTCAAAATCAAAACGCCATTGATCTGGTCAAAGCGATAATCAGTGATCGTTGTCAATTGACGCCGTTCAACCACCCAACCTGTAATGGCATTGCGCACTTCAATGCTGATGGTTTCGGATCCGGCGGTAATATCCTGGTGCTTCATAAAATAAGCTGAACCGCCTGTGCCACGGAAAATATCGGTGGCAGGTGCTGTGCCGGGCTGTGCTGCATAAACATCAGCACCCAGCTTGGCATTGCCATCTTTGGTCACGGCATCAGAACGATAAACCCCACTGGCACCATAAAGTGCGCGTGAAGATTCCATAAAATGCGTGCCCGAAATATTCGATTTGAAGTTGCCCCACATCACAGCGCTTGGGCCTTTTTCAAAGCGCACATAAAATTTGCCGCGCGTGGGCGCATCTTCATAGGATGTCGAGTCGTCACCATAAACTGGATAGTAATCGTTGGGGTTAATCCGCTTTAAAAACGACCGTGGGTCTTTGCCATCAAGACCTGTGAACATATCTTGCAACGTGCCTTCGCCGGTATCGGCTGATGCCGTTAAAATATATTGGCCTTTAATTTTGCCTTTCAAATAGAAAGCAGCCCGGCCCCGCGTCCACGTGCCCGGAAATTCATCAACGCCTGTGTGTTCAACAATGCCGTTGCCGAAGTTGTGGCCCACTGTCAGGTCAGCCAAAGCCACGCCAAACCATTCATTTTCAGGCACTTCGATTTCGCGCGTAAAGTTCAAGCCTTTGCCATTTTGCAACACTGAAACTTCAACTGCATGTGAGCCCGGCGGCAACACACGCTGCACCACAAAGCCATTTTTGTTATCAACGGGCACCGGTTCGCCCATCACGCGAACTTCGTGGCCTTCGGGAACATTTTTTCCATAAACGGTAATGGCCCCACCAAACACGCTGATATTGCGTGTTTCAGTGCGGTCTTCCCCATAGCCCGGCGCCACGGCCGTATTTTCTGGCCGACCATTCACAAATTTTGCAGCGCCATGTTTAATGGGCAAGGCGCGGGTTTCATCAAAGCGGCTTTGGTCGTCATAAACCCGCAAAACATAATCCATGTCGCTTGGTGCATCAGCAGGCATCTGCCATTCAGCAGCGCCTGATGCATCAATGGGCACAACCGCAACTTGCCGTGCCCGCTCAGGGCCAGTGCGATCATAAATGATAATCTCACCGCGATTGATCCAAGCCGCATAGTTGAAGCTGGCCAAGAAGCGAATAGTTTCGCCTGTTTGAAAATTAACTTGAATAGGAAAGGTTGAAACATTCAAAATAGGCTTCACGCCCAATCCATCAAACTTCACCTGAATATCAACACCGTTCAGTGCTGCATCAGCCACTTTGTTTTTATCAACAATCTTGCCGCTGCCATCAACCTGTTGGCCATCAACTGAAATCGAAAACGGCAAATCATTGCCAGCAAATGCCGGTTGGACAAGCGCCATCACCCCAAGCAGCGCCAGCGCTGCAATGCCTGATTTTAGAGTGAGTTTCAAACTGCGCCCCCGCATTATTTGCCCTCTTCGATACGTTTTTTGATTTTGACAGGTTTGTCGCCATCGCATTGATCGTGAACTTGCGTTGCCAGATTATCGATACGGGCTTGGGCCAATTCGCCAGACTCTCCACCCTGATGATAAACCAGCAAAAGTTCAGATTGGTTCTGATCGAGAATGTGGCAAAGCTTGTCGATGCCGGTTTGCCAACGTGATGTGAGATCAATGCCATCGCCATCAAAGGCTTTGCCTGTCACATCGACTTTCACGTCATGCACAAAGTTTGCGCCAAAATTCAACACTGTCACTTTGCCGCGTGTCACGCGCACATCGCCAGGATTTTCCGTGGTCATTTTATAGCCGGTGGGCAAGGTGCTGGGATCAAGCTTCAACAGATAGTTTGAACCAATCGCAGAATCTGGAATTGCGGCACAAGGCACATGATAGCGGCCCTCGGCATCCGTGTTGATCAACACACCATTGAGTGTAACCAAGCGCACGCCGGGCAAGCCAGGCTCGCCAGCATCCATATAGCCATTGCCGTTTTTATCATCAAACACGCGGCCAATAATGTCGCTGCAATCAAACACCGGCTCTGCCACAATCTCAACGCTTGCTTGGGCCACGGCCAACACAACATTCGTTGCCGGATCAATCAGGCGCGCATTGTTCACAAACTTGCCGCCGCTTAGCGTTGTGGAAGCCAGAAGCTTCAGCGTGATGGTAATCTTGCCGCCGACACTGGCCACAGGGTTGAACACAATGCTCGATGCGTTCACCGTTGGCGTGGCCGCAGCACCGTTGACCGTGGCAGACCCCACCACAAAGCCAAAGCCCGGCGGCATAATGTCCGTCACATTATAAGGCCCAGCGCCCAAGTTGTTTCCGGTAATAGTGTAAAGCACTTGCTCGCCGCGCTTTACTTCCGATCGATCAGCAGTTTTGGTGAATGATGGGGCAGCCGCTGCCAATTGCGTGATGGTGGGTTTTGGTGTGGCGGTAATTCCGGTTGCATCTGAAACCGCATTCACCACCACTGGGCCAGCCGCCACCAACGCCGCAGTGGCCGTGGCTTGGTTTGAATAACTGCCCGAAGCGGCTTCTGCCAGCGTTACAATATGCTTGGCAGTGAACGTGGTTGCATCTGTTGCGCCAACAGCCAAGCTGGCAATGGGGCCGCCTGCCAATGTGGCATTGGTGTCTGCCAGTTTGACATCGAAGAGAACAACGTTGCCCGTATTGATGACACTGAAAGTGTAATCAATTTCGTCACCGGCATCATTAAGCCCATTGCCATTATTATCTTTTACAGTGGCTTTTTTCACAACCGCAATGCCTGGTGCAGTGGCCAAAGGCACATAGGTTGGATTGTCCAAGGTCAGATTGGTGGGGTCTGACAGATCTGACACCGTGGCATTGGTGTTAACAGTCAGGCCTTGGGCCTTGACTTGGTTATAAACACCGCCAGCCAGAATATCAGCATTGGTGATCACATGGGTGGCGGTAAAGCTTGTTGTGTCGACGCCATTAACCGGAAGGTTGGCCAATGTGCCGCCTGTGATGGTGCCGTTAACATCAGTCAACGAAATGGTTTTCAGCGCCACATTGCCAGTGTTTTTAACGGTGATGGCATAGACAATGCTGTCGCCCGCAACCGGTGTTGTAACCGTAGCGCCGACGCCATCTACAAATTTTAAGAAGGCTTTTGTAACAGCAATGCCCGGCGTTGTGCTGATGCTGAACGGCGTAACAGCACCCTTGGTATAGTCAGCCGGATCAGAAAGATCTGAGGCCTTCACATTGGTGGGCGAGAAACCAAATGCCGTGGCTTGGTTGTTATAGAAGCCCGCGTTCACATCGGTGGCCTTCAAAACATAGGTGGCCGTAAATGTCGTGGTGTCTTCTGTGCCCGCTGTCAGCGTCGAAATTGGCGTGCCGCTGATTGTTACAGCCGGATCGATGTCAGTCACCGTAACGTTGGTCAGCGTCACGTTGCCGGTGTTCTTAATTTTGAACTTATAAGTCAGCGTGTCTGCAGCATCCGTCAAGCCGTTGGTGTTCACATCTGTCCAGGTTGGTGGCAGCTTGATAATGGCAATCGATGGTTTTTCAACAATTGGCGTAATTGTTGGTGCAGGCGTTACTGCATTGGGGTTGGCGTTGTCTGAATTTGCCGAAACCACCACGGCACCGGGCGCATCAGCCGTTACCACGGCTTGGTTGCTCACTTGTCCGGCAGGAATATCAGCAGCCACCACAACATAGCTAGCGGTGAACGTTAAATTATCAATGGCGCCGGGAATAAGCGTGGCAATACTTGGGCCACCCACAACCACCGCACCTGCCAACAAATCGTTGAGCTTGATGTTGGTCAGCGTAACGTTGCCCATGTTTTGGATGGCAAATGTATAATGGATCTTGTCACCCACATCCAGCACGCCATTGGCGTTGTTGTCGTCATAGGTCGTGTATTTCTTCACCAACGAAATTTTTGGCGCTTGGGCCAATGGCTGAATGGTGGGCGCATTGCCCGTGAATACGCCGGGGTCTGAACTGTCTTGAACCAAGCTGCCATCGGGGGCTTCTGAAGTTACAGTGGCGGTGTTTGTCACTTCGCCCTTGTCAACATCAGCCTGTGTCACCGTATATTTACCAGTGAAGCTTGTATCTGTGTGGCCGGGCAACAAGGTGTTGAACATGGTGCCAATCACCACGTTTGGTGCACCCGTCATCAACGGGTCAGTCACCACAACTTTGTTGAGTGTAACGTTACCCACGTTCTTGATGGTGAATTGATAGGTGATAATATCGCCCACATGGGCTGGGCCTGCGCCACTGGTTACATTTGCAACCTGTTTCAACAAAGCAATCTTCGGATCAGCCGTCAGTGTCACAACGGTGGGGCGATGTTGTGTGGGATCAGCAAAGTCTGAAGCAGCATTCACATCGGCACCCGTGGGCGGCGTGCCTGTCACCGTGGCTTGGTTATCATAATGGCCCGCATTAATGTCGGCCAAAACCAAAGCGTGTGTTGCTGTGAACGTAACTTTGTCGGTCACGCCCGGTGCCAGCGAAGCAATTGGCCCACCAGCAACAGTCAACAACGGATCAGCAACCTTCACATTGGTCAATGTTACATTGCCAGTATTGGTCACATCAAATTCATAGGTGATTGGGTCACCAACGGCCGCAGTGGGGCCAGTAAGATGCAAGAAGCCCAGTTTTACCACGCCAATTGACGGGCTTTGTGTCAGCGGCACATCAGCTTTGGCAATTTGGGTCAGTGTTTGATCAGCCGCATTCAACGCCGTGGCCGTGGCCGTGTTATGAACCACGCCGGCATCAATATCAGCCTGTGTCAGATGATATGGCGCTGTAAACGTGAAGGACTGGCCGGCATTCAACAGTGGCAAGGCCGCCGGTGTAATCGAAGCGGTGGCAAACGTTTCATAAGTGGCAATGCCAGAGATGGGCAAGCCATCCGTTACTTCCAACAGCGTTGCACGGCCATGCGCATGTGCCAGAACATAGGCATTCGACATCACTTGGCCCGCAGCAATTTCATCGGCTGAAACATCACGCGTATAAATAATGCTGGCTGAATCGGTTACATTGGGCAAAAGCAAGCTGAGGCTTTCACCATAAGCCTGTGAGTCAGGTTGCGAGATCACCACGTTATTGAACGCGGCATCGCCGGCATTGGTGAGGGTGTAAACAAATCCAATTTTATCGCCCGCTTCAAGTTCTGGCGTTGTGCCAGACATGCGCACCAATTGGCGGGTTACATGCAGCTCGGTTGCAACGTCTGGGGCAACAACGGAATGCTTGGCTGATTCAATGGCACCAAAATGGTGGCCATCATTGCCCGCGTTGGAAATTGCCGCAGTGGCAAAAGCATCAATCGGCTCGCTTGCACCAGCCAACAAGGCCACCGTGCGTTCATTGCCAGACAGGCTGCCCAAGTTAATGGGTGGATCAGATACGCTAACATTGTGCAAAGGCGACGTGCCGGTGTTGGTCACGACAAAGGAATAATTCACAACATCGCCAGCAACCGGCGGCACAGCGGTGCCGTTGGCCAACACACCAGATTTTGTGAAGGTCATTGATGAGTTCAGGTTGAGCGGCGTGCTTACGCTGTCGGTGGCTGTGGTTGGGCCAAGCCCAGTGGGTGCGGGCGTGCCCGATACTGTGGCCGTGTTCTGATAAACGCCTGCCGCAATATCGCCAGCCGTCAACACATGATTGGCCTTGAATGTAAGTGTGTCTGAGGCACCCGGTGCCAAGCTGGCAATCGGGCCGCCACTGGTTACAACTGCACCTGCATCACTTAAGGTGATGGTGTTCACGGTAACATTGCCAATGTTGGTTACGGTGAATGTGTAATTGATCACTGAACCAACACTCACAGCGCCAACCAAACTGTCATTTTTAACCAATGTTAGGGCGGGCTTGGAAACAAGCGGCGTTACCGTTGGGCCTTGGGCTGTGGTGCCAGGTGTTACGGGGTCTGAATTATCAGTTACAGCCGGGCCTGAAGGCGGGGTGCCCGATGCGATAGCCGCATTGTTGACATGGCCCGCATCCATATCGGCTTGGGTGATGATATAATCAGCGCCCGAACATGTGGTGGCTTGGCCAGGCGTTAAGCTTGTGGCCAAGCAAACGATATTGGCAACACTTGGATCAGTCACGCTTATGGGGCTCAACGTAACATTGCCCATGTTGCTGACGTTGAACGTATATTTAATCTTGTCGCCAACATCAGTAATACCATTGCCGTTGCTGTCGATGGCACCGCTTGAAACCTTCACCAAACCAATGGCGGGCCGGGCTGTGAGAAGTGCTACAGTTGGGGTGTTGGTGGCAGGGCCAGGCGTTGTTGGATCTGAAACATCGCTTACATCAGGCCCAAACGGCGGCCTGCCTGTTGCTGTTGCTTGGTTTGTAACCTTGCCCACATTGATATCAGCCTGCGTCAAAACATAAGGTGAAGGGGCCACACATGTAGTGGTGGCATTTGGCGCAAGTGTTGTTGAAGCACAGGTGATGGCCGCAACCATCGGGTCTGAAACACCAACAAGGCTGAATGTCACAGTGCCAAGGTTTGAAACTGTAAATGTGTAAGCAATGGTATCGCCAGCATCGGTCACGCCATTGCTGTTTTTGTCAACAACAGGCCCGGCAACTTTTACCAAACCAATAATCGGTGTTTGTGGAACGTTGGTTACAGTGGGGTCGTCTTTGCCCACACCAGTGCCCGGCGTTGTTTCATCCGAAAGATCGCTAACAGCAGGCCCAATCGGTGGTTTGCCGGTGGCCGTTGCTTGGTTTGAAACCTTGCCCGCATCAACATCAGCCTGTGTCAGAACATAGGCAGCACCCGTGCATGTGGTTGAAAGCGAAGGCGCCAATGTTGTGGCCAAGCAGGTGATGCCTGAAACCTTGGTGTCAGTGACCCCAACGGTGTTGAGCGTCAGGTTTCCAATGTTGGAAACTGTGAAGGTATAGGCAATCGTGTCACCCGCATCCACCTTGCCATCACCATTGGCATCAACAATCGAGCCTGCGGTTTTAACCACACCAATTGCAGCCTTGGGCACCAAGCTGGTGATTGTTGGAGAGTTTGTGCCAGGTCCAGGCGTTGTTGCGTCTGACAAATCGCTGGTTGAAACATTGGTCGGAGACAAGCCCGTGGCCGTTGCTTGGTTTTGAACTTGCAAGGCATCAATGTCAGTCTGCGTGATGACATAGGCTGGGCCTGTACAGGTTGTCGACGCTTGTGGGTTAAGCGTTGTAGCCAAACAGCTGATCGGGCTCACCTTGCTGTCGGTCACCGCAATGCCATGCAATGACACGTTGCCAAGGTTTGTAACCGTGAAGGTGTAAGCAATCGTATCGCCGGGATCCAGCGTGGCATTGCCGTTGGTATCAATAATTGTGCCAGCAGTTTTCACCAAACCAATTTGTGGTGTTGGCGTAAGGCTGGTGACCGTTGCCGTATCATTGCCAACACCCGGCGTTGTTGGATCTGAAATATCAGACACAAGCGGGCCAACTGGCGGCTTTGCCGCAACAGTGGCAGTGTTGGTCACTTGGCCAGCATCCACATCAGTCTGGGTGATGATATAGAATGTGCCTGTGCAAGATGTAACGCCACCGGGTGCCAAGGTTGTGGCCGCACAGTTGACGTTCGAAATCTTGCTATCGGCAACCGTCACGCCAGTCAGCGTGGTGTTGCCCATATTGGTAACGCTGAATGTGTATTTAATTTGATCGCCCACATCAATCAGGCTGTCGTTATTGGCATCAATTACAGCGCCTGCAACCTTCACCAAACCAACGGCAGATTTTTGCACCAAAGGCGTAATGGTAACGCCATTGCCAGTGGGGCCAGCGGTTGTTGGATCAGAGAAGTCAGTTACCGGTGAACCCGTGGGTGGCATGCCCGAGGCTGTGGCTTGGTTGGAAACTTTGCCCGCATCAATATCAGCCTGAGTAATCACATAACCGTCACCAGCACAGGTGGTGGCTTGGCCAACCAACAAGGTGGTGGCAGCACAAGTGATGTTCGAAACTTTGGGGTCGGTTACAAAAACGCCTGTCAAAGTTACGTTACCAAGGTTTGAAACTTGGAAGCTATAGTTCAAGGCTTCGCCCACATCAGGCTGGCCATTGCTATTGGCGTCAACCAGCGTTGCCGCGGGCTTAACCACGCCAATTTTTGGTGCTTGGCTCAATGCCGTAACGGTTGGGTCGTCTTTGCCAACGCCCGTGCCCGGTGTTGTGGGGTCTGACAAATCAGTCACCACAGGGCCAACCGGTGGCTTGCCCGTGGCTGTTGCTTGGTTC
>JAYUHQ010000133.1:0-5252 GCA_043766895.1 Aestuariivirga sp. | reverse complement strand
GAAACGCTTCAAGATAAATTTGCAAAAGAATGGGTCTGGTCTCAACGCTATTGAGCGTGAGAACAACCGCCTCGTCAAACAGATTGAATGCAGACACTGTGGCATTGGTCATTGCCACGGCAATGGCGCCACGAATAAGTGGCAACGTAATTTTCCAAAATATGTCAAAGCGTGTGGCTCCGTCCATCCGGGCGGCTTCGTAGAGTTCTGTTGGAATTCCTTGCATGGCGGCCAACACAATAACCACTGTTAGTGGCAACATGCGCCAGACATGAACCACGGTGACAAGAATTAAGGCGGTTGTGCTATCATTAAACCAGAGGTGATTGTCGTAATCAAAACCGATCAACACCAGGATGCCGTTGAGTAATCCGGCACTGGGTGAATAAATCCAACGCCAAATGATGGCGCTGACCACGGCTGGAAGCGCCCACGGCAACACCACTGCTGCCAAAACCCATTGCCTGCCATATTTAATTTGATTGATAAGGGCTGCAGCAGCAACACCCAAAACCGTTTCGGCCGTAACTGCCAGAATAACATATTTGAACGTGTTCCACCACGACAGCATCACTTCATTATCGGTCAACATGCGCGTGTAATTGGCAAAGCCAACAAAAGGTGTGCCCTCTTGCATCGGATCAACGCGGTGCAAACTATCCCATGCCGTGCTGATGATTGGATAAAACACCAATCCCACCATTGTCAGCAAAATGGGGAGGATGAGAAAAAAAGCGAGCCAGGCGTCAGCTGGTTTGCTGACGCCTGCCCGGAATGTCGAAGCTGTAGCAGTAGGCGATGTCACTGTTTCTTTGCTGCCACTACGGCATCAGCAATTTTTTGCATTGCTGCATCAACAGTAATCTCGCCTTTGGCAACGCTGTTGATCGAGGTATTCACCGCAAGGGAGAATTGCGGATACCACGTTGGTGCACCTGCAGGGAACAAAGCTTCGACGGTGGGGGCCTGTTCCACAAGAGCAGCACCGCTGATCAACTTTCCACTTTTTTCTACATCTGCCAAAGCGGTTGTGCGGGTTGGCAAAACACCGTTATCATAGTTGTGAACTTGGAATTTTTCCGATGTCATCCACTTAATGAATTCTTTGGCTGGCCCAGGCTTCGTGGAGGTTTTGGGAATCCCTAAGCCTTCCAGAAGGCCGAAGCTTCGGGTTTTTCCGCTGACAGTTGCCACCGGAATGGCAGCAACGTTGCCAACAATCGAAGACACTTTGGGATCGCTGAACTGGCCAAGCCTGCCCGGTTCGCCGCTGATCATGATGCTTGTGGTGCCTTTGGCAAACATCGTATCGTTAATTTCGCTGTCTTTCAGGTCGGTGGATGCTGGATCAACCAAACCATCTTTCAACAACTGCAATTCAAACGCCATGGCTTTATAGCCAGCGGAATCTTTGCCAACAAACATTGGGTTCATATCTTTGTCGAACAAGTCGCCGCCGAAAGCTTTGGTCAACAAATACCAGCTTGTTGATGCGCCTTCTGTTGCAGAAAGCGGCAGGCCGATTGGATATTTTACAATGCCTTTGTCTTTTATCGCTTTGGCAGCAGCCACCAGTTCATCGAGCGTTTTAGGCATGGTTTTTACACCAGCATCGGCAAAATGTTTGGTGTTGACCATCATCACCCGAAAATCATTGGTGTAAGGAATGGCCAGCACATTGCCGTTAATATTAAAAAGTGTGCTGCCCTTAATGTCTTCAAGTGTCTCTTTGCTTACAGCATCATTGAGTGGAATATACCACCCTGCTGCTGAAAATTGGCCTGTCCATGACCAGTCAAATTCCGTTACGTCAGCAGGAGCAGTGCCGGCAAGAAGTGCTGTTGATACTTTGACGGAAACGTCATCCCAGCTTGCAGTTTGCATATCAACTTTGATGCCTGTGTCTTTTTCAAAGTCTGCCGCCATTGAAGCATCTTGTGGTGAAGGCAAAAGCACTGTGATGGTTTGGCCTGCAAAGGGTTTGTCATCCGCCAAAACCGCATAGGCCGAACCCGCTAAAAGGATCGCCGCTAATGAAAAGGGTTTGCCTAATTTGGAACGTATCATGTCTTCCTCCTTGTGAAAGAACTTTATGGCTGCAATCTTTGGTTTCGGCCGAGGCCCAACACTGTCGCGCTTGTTAAAACGCTAATACTCGAAATTCTTATTTTCTTGTCGATTTCGATCAATTCTTTCTGCTTTTTGAGTGGAATTTGATGAATATTATTGGCGATGAACCATTCTAAGCCTTGACCGTGGACTGTCAAAACAGTGATACTTCAATCATTCATGCCTGACAATTTTGAAGGTTTTTTTCCAGAATGATCAACACGAAACTGCACCTTCCTGCCTCTGATTGGGTGGACCAGTTCTTTCAATTTGAAGATGTTGGCAGTTCGTTGGCGGAACTTGAAACACCCGTACCAATTATTGATCTTGATATTGTGGTCAACAATCTGGTGCAGTGGCAATCTCATTGCGACAATATTACCATTGCCAATCGCCCCCACATTAAAACCCACAAGCTCGTTGGCATGGCAAAACTGCAACTGGCGCTTGGTGCACAAGGCATCTGTGTGCAAAAACTGGGAGAGGCCGAAGTCATGGCCGATGCGGGCATTGCTGATCAATTGCTAACGTTCAACATTGTCGGTGCTTCTAAACTTGCAAGGCTTGCGGCCTTGCAGAAGCGCATCGATATTGCTGTTGTTGCTGATAGCGCTTTTGTCGTTGAAGGCTTGGCACAAGCGGCAAATATATCGGGCAGGACACTTCAGGTTTTGGTTGAATGCGATACTGGTGCGGGCCGCAACGGCGTGCAAAACCCCGCCTCTGCATTGGCCATGGCCCAGCTTATCGACCAAACACGAGGGATTAAATTTGCGGGCTTGATGACGTATCCGCCAGCATTTGAACGTGTAAAAATTGCAAACTTTATTGCCGAAACCAAATTGCTTCTGGCCAAAGCAGGGCTTGATTGCCCCCGCGTGAGCAGCGGCGGTTCACGCGACTTGTGGAGCAAAGAGGGTTTGGCAGAGATCACTGAATATCGGGTAGGCACATATATTTATAACGACCGATCGCAGGTGGCCGCTGGGGCATTTACATTTGATGATTGTGCGGAAACTGTTTTAGCCACGGTTGTCAGCAGGCCCACCGAAAATCGCGCCATTGTTGATGCTGGCTCTAAAGCATTGACCAGCGATCTTTCCGGCATGGAAGGATATGGCATTGTGCGTGACTTGAATGATGCGCCACTTTACCAGTTGAATGAAGAACATGGCTATTTGGATTTGTCAGTTACAACCGTCAAACCTAAAGTTGGCGATACGTTGCGCATAACCATGAATCACGTTTGCCCCGTTAATAATCTTTATGACAAGGTTGTGCTTGTTCGCGGAGAAAAAATTCTGGGCGCTGTAAAAGTTGATGCGAGAGGAAAAGTGCAATGACACCTGAACAAAGATTGGAACATTTGGGAATTATACTTCCGCAAGCGCCAGTGCCCGTGGCAAATTATGTGCCTTGGCGCTTTGCTGGTCCAATCCTCTATCTTTCAGGCCAAGGGCCAAAACTGCAGGACGGCAGCTACAGCGTTGGCCGGCTTGGGCTTACAGCCGACGTAGCCAAGGGGTATGCCGATGCCCGCTTGACAGCACTTCAGTTGTTGGCCGTGGCCAAAGCAGCGCTTGGTGAATTGTCGCGCATCGAAGCTGTGGTGAAATTGCTGGGCATGGTGAATGCTGAGGCAGATTTTTCTGATCATCCCAAAGTTATTAATGGGTGTTCTGATCTTTTGGTCGAGGTTTTGGGTGATGCGGGAAAGCATGCGCGATCAGCAATTGGTGTGGGTTCGCTGCCCAACCGCATGACTGTTGAAATTGAAGCCATCCTTTTGGTGAAGCCTGCCTAACTTCGAAACCGCCGGCGGTAATCTTTTGGGGTGCAGCCCACTTGCCGTTGGAAGGCATCATAAAAACGGCTGAGCGAGCCGTGGCCACTGTCAAAGGCCACCTCAATGATGGCTATATCTGTATCTGCCAATAATTTTAGGGCATGATTTAACCGTCTTTGCCTGAGGTATTGCGCAATCGATTGGCCAAGAACTTTTTGAAAAGTCGCCGTGGCATTGGTGGGGTGCAAGCCGCTAATGCGCGCCACATCTGCCACATTGATAGGATTAGAAAATTCCTGGTTGATGAAAGATGTCATCTGTTGCACGCGCGCAATCACCCGCTTGCCCGCAACTTGGGTGCCATGGCGATGATGTGCATCTTCAATATTGCGTTGTGGCTTTTCGGCGCGCTGTTGTTCATTGGTAAGCCTGCGCACACGCAAGCGAACCTCTTCGCGCAGAATTTCTTTCACTTGCTCATTGGCATCATCCCATTGCCGCACCCAGCGTTTCACGATGAGGCAATCTGCATCGTCTATGGTTGATGACGTCAACACATGGCCCGCCAAAACATCATTCTTGAAATCGCTGGGCACAACCAGCGACAGAAAATCGGCAAAGGGCAAATAAACGCAATAGAGTTCGGTGTCTTTTTCTGCAGAAATTACTTGATGTGGCACAGCAGCCCAGAAGCAATAAACCGCTCCTTCGCGCAAATGAACTTGCCTGCCGTTGATCAAATACGTCATGCTGCCGCGAGTGATGACGTTGACTTCAAGATGGTCATGCCAATGGGCTTCGGGCATCGGTTCGACCAAATGATATTCAGCCAAAAACTCTTCTGGTTGTAAAAAACCACTCCCAGTCTGGTGCGGGTCGAGATGGCGCAAAGTGGTCTATCCTTGTGGTGATGCCTCAGAGGTATCGCCTAGAAGCATAGATTACAGTAATTTATAAATCACTCAAAATCTGGAATCAACCATCGTTATTCGGCAAGAATATTGTAAATTCTAATGCCATTACAGGTTCAGACTTGCCCTAGGAGTTATTTTTTTATGCCAAAAATCTGCTTAATCGGTGCTGGAAGCACAGTTTTTGCACGCAATATTTTAAGCGATGCGTTGAGCAATCGCGAAATCACACCCTGTGAGATTGCACTTTATGATATTGATCCGGTGCGCCTTTCCACTTCTGAAACCATGGCGCGGCGCATCTGCCGTGCGCTGGGCATTGAAGACCAAGTGAAGCTTGTGGCCACGACGGATCGGAATGCAGCATTGCAAAATGCCGATTTCGTAATTTTGATGATGCAAGTTGGCGGCTATAAGCCAGCAACAGTGACAGATTTTGAAATTCC